>DAOLDN010000304.1:0-5025 GCA_035327385.1 Verrucomicrobiota bacterium
TGGCGTCCATGAGATCGTCGGTTTCTCCGCCGCCGCCGTCGAACCGGCCGTCGCGGTTGTAATCCGTTTCGGAATCCACGATGAGAATGTTGCTCCCGTCGGCGCGTTTGCGCATGGTGTAGATGTCGTGCGCGACGGGATTGATCTGTTGCCATTGGATTTCCGCCTCGATGAGCGCGAGATAAATGGGATCGTCGGGGGACGCATCGGACGGCAGCAGATAGTGTCCCATGCTTTCCATTTCATAGGCGTAAGTGGGGGCCAGTGCGCTGACCTGGGCCATGCTTTCGGCCCGCGCGTGTTCAGCCGCGCGCCAGGCCGACCACCACCCGCCCGCGAGGACGATCAGGAAAATGGCCCAGACAATCCGTGAAACCCGCGCGCCTGTCGAGTAGCGGGGAAGGGAAAACGCCAGCGCCAGCATCGCACCCACCGCTGCGATGGCGAACACGATGTAATCTCCCTGAGTAGAGAACAATTCGTTCAAGTCCATTTGTATCTTAAAATCAGATCACCGGAAACGCCATACGACCACCCGACTCAAACACCACGAATTGATTCGAACGCCGACGCGGCCTCACCTGTGTAGCAAGGAAGCGTGCCACCCGCGAGAGCGATAAAAACTTATTTGCCGAGGAGTCGCCGACGCTGGCACGGAAGGTGCGCCATCTTGGGCAGGTTCTTTGGAAGTGGTGAAAAAATTGATTTTGCCCTGCGCTGTTCGTGATGAGCATCTCGATCCTTGAACGGGAATAGTGCAAAACGGGGACATAAGCTGCGATTGCAGCCGGCCGCCTTGACTGGTAGCCGAAACCAATCGCTTCTGTTCCAACTCTTGCATCGGTTCAAAGGCATGATTCCACACGGCAGAAGCGGGGCGATTTTTTTGAACTTTCATGTGACGAAAACATTGTCCTGCCTGCGCCGCCGCGTGTTCACAAATTGGGCAGGCGCGGACGCGCCATCACTTCGTTTCCGGGTGATTTACCAGTTTCAATGCGCCGACGCCGCCGGGATTCCACGACGTGAACAGCAGATAGACATCGGTGCGCTTTCCGTTCTTGTGGAAATACCACGCGGCGTCATGGATGTGTTGGGCGAAGTCATAACCCAGTTCCTCCTTGGGCTTGATGAAGGAGGCGATGGATTTGGTTTTTAGGTTCACAATGACGAGCGGTCCCGGGGCTTTGCGCGGATTTTCCAGGCACGCCACCAGCGCGTAATCGCCCCACAGGTCCACGTCGCAAACCAGCGTGCCTTCAGGCAATCCCTCAATGGACAGGTATTCCTCTTTGTCAACGGACCAGTGTTGAATCTGGCCTTCGGGCCGGGCCGACACCAGCAACGACTTTTCCTTTGGCGAATACGTAATCCCGTGAGCCGTTCTGGACATCCTGCGTCCACCGAAAAACTGTTCCTCGTGCGCAAATGGTTCAATTGTCGCCGGCATGAAAAAGTTTCTGGCATAACCATCCGTGACGAACAACCGATGCTCGCTCACGAACGCGACGTCGGTCGGCCGGAACGATTTGTTGGTGGAGTAAGGACCAGTCTCGGGAACGATGATGGTTCTTGGATTCCGAAAGGTGGTGTCCGTAAGATGCACGATGTGGCCTTCGTTGTCCGCCGCCGCCACCAGCGGCAGCCGGCCTTTTCTCGGCAGGATGTCGGCACCATGGACATTGTTTGTGGTGAATGAGGCGTCCGCCTTGACGATCCACGAATCCCGCAGACCGTTGCTGAAGCCGATCCAGCCGACTCCTTTCAATGCCCAATAAACCGTGTCGCGTTCCGCGTCCACGATCAACGTGCTGTGCGCCTTGACCACGGACGGCAGCGCTTCAGCGGGAACGGGCATGAGGTTCGTTGCTGCAATGAACCGCCAGAAACCCTGGCCACTGACGGGAACATTTTCAGCAAGACGCGGCGGCGCTTTGACCGGACCGCGCTTTTCCCGTTTGAAGGGCAGGGGATTTGCGGACGGGACGTCGTCGTGGGAGTGAGCGACGCCGGTGTCGTGCGGCAACGCGGTGTGAAGCGCGGTCGCCGTCAGAACAACAAGCACCGCGAAGAAAATCGGCGGCTTACGGGTCATTTTGTTTTAAGGATTGCCTTGCAAGGTTTAGCGCGGTGTCCAGTGATTGGCGAGGACAGATTCCAGAAAAGAAAGACGGCGGCGTCAGTCAACGCCGCCGTTTGAGAATGATCGGACCGTTACGCGGGCGATGGGGCGGGGGATCCCAATCCCGGTATTTCCGGCGGAGTCGTCTTTGGCGGAGGCTCAGGCAACGGTGTGCCGGCCGGCGCACCCATCATCGGGCCGGATTGCGCTGCCGGAGGCGGCGGCGTGAACTTGCCGGTACGGACAATTTCCTCCACTTGCGCGCCCTCCAGCGTTTCGTATTCGAGCAACGCCTTGGCGATCAATTCCAGCTTGTCCCGGTGCGTATCAATGATGTTCTTCGCCCTGGCGTAGCTTTCGTCAATGATGCGTTTGACTTCCGTGTCAATATCCTCGGCAGTGCTTTCGCTGTAATCCTTGCTGCGGACCATGTCGCGTCCGAGGAATACATATTCGTTGTCAGAGCCGTATTGCACCATGCCCAGTCTGTCGCTCATGCCCCAGCTGCAAACCATCGCGCGGGCCATCTGCGTGGCCTGTTGAATGTCGCCCGCCGCGCCGCTCGAAATGTCGTCGGAAACAATTTCCTCCGCGATGCGTCCGGCCATCGTCACCGCGATGAGATCAAGCATTTCCTTGCGACGACGGTTGAGGATGTCTTCCTTGGGAAGATACATCGTCGCGCCCAACGCCTGGCCGCGCGGAATGATCGTCACCTTGTGCAGGGGATGGGTGTGATCGAGAAGCACGTTGACCAGCGCGTGACCGGCCTCGTGCCATGCCGTGAACTTTTTGTCCTCGTCAGTCATCGCAAGACTGCGGCGTTCTCGTCCCCAACGGACCTTGTCACGCGCTTCTTCGAGTTCCGGCAGGCCAACCGCCTTTTTGTTCATTCGTGCCGCGAGCAACGCGGCTTCGTTGAGCAGGTTGGCCAGTTCTGCGCCGGAATAACCGGGCGTTCCGCGAGCGATGATGGACAGGTCCACGTCCGGAGCGATCTTCACGTTCTTGGCGTGGACTTTGAGAATGGCCTCGCGACCGCGAACGTCCGGCAGATTCACCGTAACCTGGCGGTCGAAACGGCCCGGACGCAACAGCGCGGGGTCAAGAACATCGGGCCGGTTTGTGGCGGCGATGATGATGATGCCCTCCTGGGTGTCGAACCCGTCCATTTCCACGAGCAGCGCATTGAGCGTCTGCTCGCGTTCGTCGTTGCCACCGCCCAGTCCGTGACCGCGGCTGCGGCCGACGGCGTCGATTTCATCAATGAAGATGAGGCAGGGAGTGTTCTTGCGCGCCTGTTCGAACATGTCGCGCACGCGGCTCGCGCCGACACCAACGAACATTTCCACGAAATCTGATCCGCTGATGCTGAAGAACGCGGCGTCGGCTTCGCCTGCGATGGCTTTGGCGAGCAGCGTTTTGCCCGTGCCGGGAGGGCCGACCATCAACACGCCCTTTGGGATGCGTCCGCCGAGGCGCTGAAACTTTTTCGGGTCTTTCAGGAATTCCACCAGTTCGGAGACTTCCTCGATGGCTTCGTCAATGCCGGCGACGTCCTTGAACGTGGTTTTGTTTCGTTCCTTGGCGAGCATGCGGGCCTTGCTTTTGCCGAAACTCAATGCGCCCTTGCCGGCCATCTTGATCTGGCGGATGAAGAAGAAATAGAGAAACAATCCGATGGCGACGAAGAACATCAGTTGATAGACGAAACTCCAGAGGAAGGCGTTTTGTTCGCGGACCTCGATTTCCTTGCGTTGACGCAGTTGGTTGCGGACTTCTTCGGTGAGGTCCACCTTGGCGCGGAACGGGACTTCCTTCACCTCGCCGGAATCGCCGGTCTTGGTGTATTTGCCGGTGATTTCCTGAAGGAAACCCGTCTGGGTGTAATTGATTGTGGCTTGCGTGATCTGGTTCGAATCCACCTTCTGGAAGAATTCGTATTGGGAAATCTCCTCGGCCGGCGATTTCATGTGGTCTTTGGCCCACATGAGCAGGGCAATGCCTCCAAAAATGACGATCCACACCAACCAAGTGCGTGGCGGCATGTTGAATTCGCCCTTTTTGGGGTTCTTCTCGTTGTCGTTCAATTTATTGTCGTCAGCCATGATACTCTGTGGGCAAGACTAGCACGGCCCAAATCCCTCCGCAATCAGCGATTTGGGCCTGATTGACCCTCCTTTCCAGACAACAAGAACAAAGGGCCTCGACACGTCCTCAGCCCTAGCGCCGGCTATCCGTGAGATTTGAAGGTGATCTGCTGTTGTCCGGACTGATCCGTGGTATTTGGTGTTTTTCCTACAAGGCGCGCAGCCGTTTCGCGGCTTCGTCCCACGGACGCGCGTCGCCGGGTTCAAATCGTTGCACCTTGCTGGAGTTGCGGACGACGTCGCGCATTTGCGACAGCGATTTCAACTCGCCACTGGCCCGGACCTGAACGAGCAGATTTCCGAGCGCCGTGGCTTCCACAGGGCCGGCGATGACCGGACGACGGCATGCGTCCGCAGTGAATTGATTCAAAATCCGGCTTTGTGAACCGCCGCCGACGATGTGGATGACCTCGATGGTTTCGCCGGTCAGTTCCTCCAATGACGCCAGCACGTCGCGGTATTTCAACGCGAGACTTTCGTAGGCGCAACGGACCAGTTCGCCTTCGGTCTTTGGAACGGGCTGTTTGGTTTCGCGGCAAAAACCCTGTATCGCCGACGGCATGTCCGGCGGGTTCAGGAAGCGCGGGTCGTTCGCGTGAACCAATGACCGTAACGGCGGCGCTTTGGCGGCGAGCGTCACCAGTTCGGCGTATTCGTATTTTTTCCCGCGCGCGTCGAACGACCGTTTGCACTGCTGCACGAGCCACAGGCCCATGATGTTTTTTAGCAGCCGATACGTGCCGTCCACACCGC
>DAOLDN010000305.1:0-4996 GCA_035327385.1 Verrucomicrobiota bacterium
GCTGATCCCCCGCCGCAGCCGGAGGCCAGCACATGATCAACATTCAAATTGGACGGAACGAGTTTCGGGGCGGAACCACACGGCGGCAACGAGGAGCGGCGCGCCGCAGGTTGTGGCGGCTCCTGTTCCGACTGGCGATGCGGGCATGGCGTTTGTGATCCAGAACCGTTTCGCTTGCAGCCCCCTCAAGTCCGGGCTGCAAGCGCAACGGTTCGACGCCAACCCGCGACCCAGGGGCTGGCGCGGCGCGGGCCCGTCTTCCAGCACGCGCCGTGACAGCTATGGGGGGAAGGGTGAATGGCCGGGCGCGTGCCCGGAGCGCGCGACGGGGACGCGCTCGGCCAGAGGGAAGCCGGGTCCCGATCACGACGCCTTGCGGCGTGTATCGGGAGGGGGCTTCCCTGCAACGGAGCATCATCGGCGAACCAGGGCGCGACGGTCCCCCGGCGCGCGCTGGGCTCGCCGACATTGAAGGGGCGGGCACGTGCGAGGCGCGCCGAGCCGTGCACGACCCGACCAACGCGCCCGGCCCAGAGAGGGCCGTGGCGCAAGGGTTGGCCAAGCGGCCCCGCACCAGAGCGCTTCGCGACGGTGCGGGGTGTAACGGGCGGCGGCGGGCACCCGCAGCCCTGCACCAGAGCGAAGCGACGGTGCAGGGCGTAGGGCGGCGGGGAAAACGGCGCTGAGAAAAACCGGCAACTCCTTGCCGGTTTTGCGCCGTTTTCCATAGAGCCGCCGTGCGTTGTCCCCCTGCGGTTTTCCCCCTTTGGTGGGGTCCGCATAATAAAGGGGGAATCAGGTCGCAGGCCGCGCAGCGGCCGGAGACCCGCCGGAGCCTTGGCGTAGGCGGGAAAGGGGGTTTCCAAAGGGGGAAAACTGAAGGGGGAAAACGCATGCCCAGAGCCGCTCGCCGCGCTCAACATCCCCCGCGGGCGCGTCCCGAAGGGAAGCCCGTGGGGGCTTGGGGGTCTTCTCCCGCGCGCGCCGTACGCATCGCAGGAGGCGTGCCAGTGCGTCCTCGCACTGGCGCGGCTCCTGGGCGCGCGCGTCCGACGCGAACGAGCGTACGCGAGTGAGCAGTACGAGCGGAGCCGCGCTTGCCACGGCGCAGCAACGCGAAGCCGGGACGCGGCGCAGCGAGCCGTCACGAGGCCCGGCCCACGCCGGGCCGAGGTAAGCAACACACGCTGACGATTATTGGATCCGCGGATTATCACCACCACGCTTCACGCGCCGAAATATCATCGCGATGAAGCACCACGCCACGAGCCACAGAATTGAGTTCAACAGAAACCGTGGGCCATCGAACTGCGCCCAGGTCAGGCCGGGAGCCGTTGTTCTGAAGTAAATGGGAACTCCCCACCTGCTCACAACTCCGATGGTTTCAAGCGCGGTTGCGTCCGTTCCCGACTTGAGGAACAGCGTCAACGCCGACGTGGTCAACGCCACAAGAACAAACAACAGAGGCTGAACGATCTTCGCGAGCACACCAAATCGCCCTCACTCAAAAAAGCCGTCGTCCTGCAAAGCCTTGATTACTGCGCCATGAATCAACGGCTTGTTGGGGAGATTCCCCTTCGCTTGGTCGGCGGCGATTTCGTTTGTTGGATAGAGTGGGATCATGCCGATCAGATGATTGATGTCCGCCTCCACCGTTGGGAACGTCGCGGCAAAATTCGCGGACGTAATGGCACCACCCACCTGAAGAACCCGGCTCATCGTATTCGTAACCTGATCAAAATCAATGAAGGCAATCTGGTATTCCATCTTGAGCAGAAGGCCAGCGATGTCGTTGGTGTCCTGCTGAAGTCGTTGCGTGGCAATACTGAGCACGCCCGTCTTGTTGCCCGAATACCACATCGAAGACACTTGCTCGTAAAAACCCGTCTGTCCGAAAGCGTTAAGCACGAGGAATAGCGGAAGAAGATAAGTGCGCTTCATGTTGACCCTTTCACGGACTCGTCATGTAGAGGAAGCCCGGTGACGTGAACTGATTATCAAAGTTGGAGATGCTATTTGGAGACACAAAATTGTCGCAGGATCCTGAATTGGGCCAAAGTTTCCGGTTCTTCTCGTCGGCCTCGTCCCAGACATCAACAACCAACGCGGCCACCGTTGCACTGTAGCTGGCACCGCCAGCTACATCCCAACCCGCATCCCAACTCTTCGATGCAGCCGAGTCGTTGAAAGAGCCAAGCACTTGTGATATCCACGCGAAAACAGGATTTACGCCAATTTTTCGGGCGCCGTAAGCAACCATAAAGTTACTGATTTTGGCAATCCGAATGGGCGTGCCATTCCATGTCGCAACGGCACCCATTCCGCCTGCGTCAATCTGGTTGTAGGCCCAGACGGTCGGCCAAGAACTATTGTTGGGGCGGCCCAAATAATCGCCAGCGCCGCCATTAAAGAACCAGCGCATGCCATTCCCGATTGACTGTCTTTCCCACCATGAATAGCGGGCCATGACATTCGTTGCGAAACTGTCCGCACGGCCAATATCTGCGCTCACGATGCCGTCCACTTCGGCCCCGGCCAGCGGGAGAACGACATTCGCCTCGCTGATATCGCAACCGCTAATTGTAAACTCGAATCGATAAACACCGCCCTGTGTGGGGTTCTGGTATTTGATCTGAAATGAATCGGTGCGGTCAAAACTGCCCGAATGCGGGCCGCTGATTTTTGACCATACCTCGTTCAGTTTGGTGTGAGAAATACTCCCAGGCGTGACGTTCGCCGTGAGCGTCGCATCGAAATTCGTGACATTGAATGAAGAGTCGATCGCATCTTTGTAGAAAACGACCATATGCTTGTCCGGGTTGGGACTGTTGGTCACGTTGAACGGCCAGGGTCTGTGTCCCTCAAACGGGGGTGGATTTATGGACGTTCCGGCAACCGGGGACGTTGCGTCAATAGACTCAACCTCCAAGACGGTATACTGCACATCCGCACCCTGATTCGTCGGTTGTAGATGTGGTGGTGGAGAGAGATCGGTCACAATCAAGCGCATATTATTCTGGCCATTGCGCACTGTGGCACTCGTCACTCCGGTGCGTGCAGCAATCCAGCACCATTGCGCAGCTCCTTGCCACGAAACATTGAAGCGCTCGTCTTCGTAACCACCCTCCTCAAGCAGCACGCATACATTTTGATTCGAGCGCAGATTGCTGAACGTAACGGTGAGCCTTCCGTTGTAGCCGAAATCGTCTCCATTCGACCAATTCGGCTTCGTGTGCTGGTGGGTCACGATGTAGGGACCGCCCGTCGTCTGCGAGGCGTTCGCCGGGTTGCTGTTCGCGGATTGTTCCGCAAGATTCGACACGCCATCGCCATCATAGTCTTCGTCCCCGTCCGGCGTGCCGTCGTTGTCGCTGTCGGTGTCCAGCGGGTCCAACCCCAACGCGAGTTCCCATCCGTCGTAGAGGCCGTCCCCGTCGGTGTCGGGGTTGTGCGGGTCAGTTCCGACGCCCGCTTCTTGATTATCCTGCGTATATCGTGTTGTTCCCCACGGAAAGTCGTCGCCATCCGTGTCCGGGCTCAGCGGGTTGGTCGGCGGGCTGTTGGTCATTTCCTGTAGATCGGACAGCCCGTCGTCGTCGCTGTCGGCATCGAAGGGATCGGTGGGTTCCTGATTGAACGGGTTCTGGCTGCCGGTCCACTCCTGCAATGTGGTGAGTCCGTCTTGGTCTGGATCGACGCCCTGGCCCGCGCGGTGGGGCGTCGGGCTGTTGGTCCAGCGCAACTCCAACCCGCCGACGTTGCGGTCTTCCGCGGGCCACTTGCGGACGAGGCTGTTGCTCATGAAGGTGAAGGGCGCGAAGATTTCGTAGCCGTAGTCATCAAACCCGGCGGGGTCCAGGGAAAACTCGTCGGGCGAGTCGTACAGGCAGGCATCAACCGTGTCTTCAAAGAAGCCGGGTGCGTTCGCGGGCTTGATGAGCCGCAGCGCGGCGGTATGGCTGTTGGTGCCATCGTACGGCTTCTCCAGATCAATCGTCCCGGTCAGGTCGCCGGTCACGCCGGAACCGGGGCCGACGATCAGCAGCGTGTCGCCCGGGTGAATGATCGTGTTGGTGGGGATCGTGTAAACGGTCTCAAAGACGCCGTTGCTGGTTCGCTGCACCCGGAAGTCGCCGAGGTCGATGGGCAGGAAGTGCTGATTGGCGTTGAACAACTCGATCCACTGTGGCTTGCCGGACGCGGGCAGATAGACGAACTCGCTGATCATCACGCCGGGGGCAAAATACGAGGGAACATCCAGTCGATCTACCGGGGATGAGCCGCTTTCGATTTCCTCGAAGTTGGTCCACCCGTCCCGGTCCGGGTCGCCATCCCGCCCATCGTCTCCTTCCGCGGACAACGGGTTGAGTCCGTGCTGGACTTCCCATCCGTCGTTCAACCCGTCTCCGTCGGTGTCCCAATGATTGGGATTGGTTTTTGAGACGAACAACTCATACCCATCGTTCAAGCCATCGTTGTCCGTGTCCACGTTCGACCCGAACCCGTAGAACCGGTGCGTCGGGTTCGTTTGCGCGTCGAGGCCCATCGGGCGCGTGTCCAGCCACACCGTTCGCGTCGCTCCCGTCAGCAGCAGGTTGCTGTACGCCAGCGACCACACGCGCTCCAAGCCCATAAAATTGTTCGTCGTCTCGAACTCGCAGATGTTTGACGGGCAGTTCGTGCAGGCCGGTGGATCATTCGTTCCCGGCGGCTGCGGGTCGCCTCCGCTCCCCGTCGAGTTTGTGATCGGGCAATACTGCACATCGTAGCTGTACGCGCTCCACACCTGTCCGCTGTAGCTCTCCGTGTAGTCCAGGCTCAACTGTAGCCCGT
This sequence comes from Verrucomicrobiota bacterium, assembly GCA_035327385.1. GTDB lineage: Bacteria > Verrucomicrobiota > Verrucomicrobiia > Limisphaerales > JADLHS01 > DAOLDN01. The sequence continues at coordinate 4,834 of DAOLDN010000305.1, forward strand.
TTGTCTGGCGCGTCATTGCGCTGATCCATACGTCGTCCCCGCTGCCGGACATCATCAGCATCATCCCGCCGCCACTGCCCTCATCCTCCAGCAAGGCCTGTTCCGCGGCTTCCGCCTCCGCAAGCGCCTGGCCCTTGAGTGTCACCTGCCACGAAATCCGACG
>DAOLDN010000306.1:0-4989 GCA_035327385.1 Verrucomicrobiota bacterium
TCCGGCAGATCGAGATTCGCACGAACCGCATCGTGACCGAATCGCTCGCGGGCGCGTATCATTCCGTCTTCAAGGGCCAGGGCATGAACTTCGACGAGGTGCGCGAATACCAGCCCGGCGACGACGTGCGTGCCATTGACTGGAATGTCACTGCGCGCATGAATCATCCGTTCATCAAGAAGTTCGTCGAGGAACGCGAACTCACGCTGATGTTGGTCGTGGACGTGAGCGGTTCGGGCCTTTTCGGTTCTCAGGCTCAATCGAAACGCGAACTGGCGGCCGAGATCGGTTCTGTGCTGGCTTTTTCCGCCATCCGCAACAACGACAAGGTCGGCCTCATACTCTTTAGCGACGAGGTCGAGAAATTCATTCCGCCGCGCAAAGGCCGCAGCCACGTCCTGCGTGTCATTCGGGAGATTTTGTTCTTCGAGCCGCGTCGTCGCGGAACAGACCTGAACGTGGCGCTGGATTTTCTGATGCACGTCACTCCCCATAAGGCAGTGGCGGTGGTGATTTCAGATTTTATCGGGTCGCCGAAGCAAACGCTGCCCAAGGGCGCGCAGCGTTCGCGGGGTCAGATGATGTTGCTCGAATCGTTGGCGCAGGCGTCGTTGGGCAAACTCAAACAGGTCAATCGCCGTCACGACGTCGTGGCGATGCAGATCACCGATCCGTATGAACTGCAACTGCCGGCGCTTGGAAGGCTGGTGTTGAAGGACGCTGAAACGGGCGAAGTGCTGGAAGTCAACACCGGCGATCCGGCCAAGCGCACGGCGTTTTCCATGCGCCAGGAGCGGGAGCAACGGGAACTGGCGCGGTTGTTTCGATCGGCGGGCATTGACGCCGTGCAGTTGCGCACCGACCAGCCGTATCTGGCGAAGTTGAGCCAGTTGTTTGAGACGCGGGAGAAACGGAGGTTGAGGGGATGAAGACAAGGCTGAAGGCTGAAGGCCAAATGCTGAAGTTGAGCGCCGCGTGTTGCGTGTTGCGTGTTGCGTCAAGCAGTGGCGGAGCATTCCGTTGCTTGTTCACGCGACATGCAACGCGCAACACGCCGTCCATTACACAACGATGAACGGAACGAACGCACAACCCGATCTGGAAACGCTTGTCGCGAACGCCACCGACATCCGCGACATCAAGCCGCCGTTGGAGATTCCCAATCCGTGGGAAACCGTCCTATATGCGGCGGGCGTGGTGGTCGCCGTGGCGGTCGTCTATTTGCTGTGTTTGTGGTGGCGCAAGCGCTGGGCAAAACCTCGAGTCGCACCGCCGATTCCGGCGCACGTGCGGGCGCGGATGCGATTGCAGGAGGCGCTGCAATTGATTTCACAGGCCAACCCGTTTTGCACGCTTGTATCCGACACGGTCAGGCATTATCTGGAAGAGCGCTTCAGATTCCGTGCGCCTGAACGCACGACCGAGGAATTTCTTCACGAATTGCAGCGCACTGAATTGCTGACTCGCGACCAGAAGGAAAGCCTCGGCGATTTTCTGACGCAGTGCGATCTGGTCAAATTCGCCAGATACGAGCCTGGCGAGGCGGAATTGAAAGAGTTGCATGGGTCGGCTGTCAGACTCGTAGAGGAAACCGAAGAAAAGGCGGAACTCGAAAGTCGGAAAGATGGAAAAGAACCGCCGCCTGACCTGATCGGGGGACCAGCAATCGGCAATCGCAAATCGCAAATCGTAAATTCGTCGTGACCTTCGCCCATCCATATCTGCTGCTGTTGTTGCTGCTATTGCCTTTGGTTGCATGGCTCAAGGGACGTCGCGGCCAGCCGCCTGCGTTCTTGTATTCGTCAGGGCAATTGGTCCGCGGTCTGGTCAACATCACTCCATACAAAGCAGGCGGCTTTCTGGCAGCGTTGCGTTGGCTGGTGCTGGCGTTGTTCATCATCGCACTGGCACAGCCGCGATTTTCTCAGAGCGAAACGCGAGTCAAAGCCAGCGGCGTGGACATCGTCGTGGCGCTCGACCTTTCGGGCAGCATGGTGGCCGAGGATTTTGAACTGCGTGGCAGGCGGGTGAACCGTTTGATGATGGCCCGCGACGTTCTCGAAGGATTCATCCAGAAACGGCCCAACGACCGGATCGGCCTTGCGGTGTTTGCGACGCAGGCGTTCATCGCCACGCCGCTGACGCTCGACCATGACTTCCTGATGCAAACGCTCGGTCGTCTGCAACTGGGAACAATTCCGGCCAACCAGACCGCCATTGGTTCTGGCCTGAGCACGGCACTCAATTCTCTGCGAAAGGAACAATCCAAGAGCAAAATCGTGATCCTGATGACCGACGGCGAGTACAACGCGGGAAAGATGTCGCCGTTGACTGCCGCAGAGGCGGCACAAGCTTTGGGTGTGAAAGTCTATACGATAGGCGTCGGTACGCGCGGCTTGGCGCCGGTGCCCGCGGGGCGACATCCGTTCACGGGCGAAATCCTTTACCGGCAGGAGTCGGTGGACATTGACGAAGACACGCTGCAAAAAATCTCGGACATGACCGGTGGCAAATACTATCGCGCGGACAACGCCGAGAATTTCCAGAAGATTTACGCTGAGATTGATCAGTTGGAGAAGACGGACGCGGAGATCAAAAAATACACGCATCACAAAGAATTGTTTCCGTTTCTCGTCGCTCTGGGTTTGACACTGCTGCTGGTCGAAGTGGCGCTGGGGCAAACCGTGTTCAGGAGGCTGCCATGAGATTTATGATTTACGATTTACAATTTACGATTTCCCGATTGGCAATCGGCCCGTCCTCCGTGGCAACAGTACGGGGGGTGGGCAATCGGCAATCGGCAATACAACGATGAACTTTGCGCATGGATATCTGCTCTGGCTGCTGGTGGTGATTCCGCCGGCAATGGCGGCGTTTTTCTGGTGGGCGTTGAGGCGCAAACAGGCGTTGATGACTCAGTTCATCCAGGCGCGGTTGTTGCCCGGTCTGACGGTGGGGCTTTCACCAACGAGGCAGAAAGTCCGGTTCGCACTCATTATTGCCGCTGTGGCGTTGTTGATCGTCGCGCTGGCGAGGCCGCGCTGGGGTTTTCATTACGAAGAAGTCCATCAACGCGGGCTGGACATCATGGTGGCGATTGACACCTCCAAAAGCATGCTGGCGACGGACCTTCAGCCGGACCGGCTGTCGCGAGCAAAACTGGCGGCGCTGGACCTCATGCAACAGGCCAAAACCGACCGGCTCGGTCTCGTCGCGTTTGCGGGTGAGGCGTTTCTTCAGTGTCCATTGACCAGCGACGACGCCGTGTTCCGGCAATGCGTCGAGGCGCTGGATGTGAACGTGGTATCGCGCGGCGGAACGGCGATTGCGGAGGCGATCCGCGTGGCGGGCGATGCGTTCAAGGAGAAGGACAATTTCAAGGTGCTGGTCATTTTCACGGACGGCGAGGACAACGAACCCGGCGCGCTGGAGGCCGCGCAGGTTGCCGGCAAGGATGGAATGAAAATCTTCACCATCGGTGTCGGAACTCCCGAGGGCGAATTGTTGAGGGTGGCCGACAACAAGGGCAGGATTGATTACATCCGGGACGAACAGGGGAACGTGGTGAAATCGCGGTTGAACGAAGAGTTGTTGCGCCAGATTGCCGGGGCGACGGAGGGTGGCGTTTATCTGCCGTTGAGCGCGAAGACGGTGGACGTGCTCTACGAGAATGGATTGTCCCAACTGCCGAAATCCGACCAGGCGATGCGATTGACGAAGCAGTATCACGAGCAGTTTCACTGGCCGCTCGGTCTGGCCGTGTTGTTGTTGCTGGCCGAAATGGTGCTGCCGGAACGAAAACGGAAACGAAGGGAAGCCGGTGCGAACGTTCGTACTCATCCCCGGGAAAAGGTGGGCCGTCCGGAAGTCGCGCGTGAATTGGTGACGCTCGGGTTGATGGCCGGACTGCTGATGCCGTTCGCTGCGGCCGCTTCGCCCAACAAGGCATTGAAAGATTACAACGAGGGCGAATATGACGCGGCGCTGAAGGAATACCAGCGGGCGCTGCAAAAGAGAAAGGACGATCCCCGTCTCAATTACAACGCCGGCGCAGCGGCGTATCGCGACGACAAGTACGATGACGCGGGGAAATATTTCAACCAGTCCATATCCGCGGAGGACATCAAATTGCAGGAGCGCGGCTATTACAACCTGGGCAATGTTCTTTATCGCGTCGGCGAAAAGATGTCTGACGAGGAAAAGAAAAAGGACGCCTGGCGCATGGCGCTGACGAACTACAGCCACACGCTGAAATTGAACGCCAACGACGAGGACGCGCGGTTCAATTACGAATTTGTGAAACGCAAGCTGGAGGAACTGGAACAGCAACAACAGCAGCAGGACCAGCAACAGGGCGGGGGAGGCGACCAAGATCAGGACAAAAACGATCAACAACAACAGAATCAAGGCGAGGACCAACAGAACCAGGACCAGCAGCAACAAGGTCAGGGGCAGAACCAGCAGGACCAACAAGGCCAGGAAAACCAACAGTCACAACAGGGCCAGGAGCCGCAGCGCGACCAACAGAAACAGGATCAGCAACAACAATCCCAGTCTTCGCAAGGCCAGCAGAAGGATGACCAGCAGAACCAGGAGCAGCAGCCGCAGCCGGGGCAACAAGAACAACAGCAGGCCAGAGGCATGTCCGCGCAGGAAGCGGAACGGATGCTCGACGCACAGGAAAGCGATACGCAGTTCTTGAGATTCGGTCAGGGCGAAAAGCAGGAAGATCAATCGCGCCCGTTCAAAGATTGGTGAGGGCGACAGGAATTCTCCCTGACATGAATGCGGGAGCAATTGCAAGTTCCAAGCTCCAAACACCAAGCTCCAGAGAAGCTCCAAATCTCAAGCTCCAAGACCTTATTGAAGGCGGTCTAATTGAAAGTGTGGCCGAATTCTGAAAGCCCTTTGGAAAATTCCGCGAGGTTTTGGATTGCGGCAGCCCTCTGCCGCTTTCGCGTCGCAAGCCTGCGGTGGAAAGGCGGCAGA
>DAOLDN010000307.1:0-4970 GCA_035327385.1 Verrucomicrobiota bacterium
GCTGACGAACAGTCGCGGCTCGTGGGCGATGTTCCTTGGCGCGATGGTGGCGGGCGTGATGACGACGGTCATCATCGAGATGATCCACAAAAAAACTCGCGTCAAACAGGATGCGGCAATCGGAATCGCGTTCACGAGCCTCTTTGCCGTCGGTGTCATCCTGATCAGCCTGTTTGCCTCCAGAATTGATCTCGACCAGGAATGTGTGCTTTACGGCGAGATCGCATTCGTTCCATTGGATGAGCCGGTGTCGCTGGGCGGAATAGAAATCGGTCCGCTGCCGGTGGCGCGGATGCTGGTCGTGGCCGCGCTGACGCTGTTGTGGATCGTGCTGTTTTACAAGGAACTGCTGGTCAGTTCGTTTGACGCCGCGCTGGCGTTTTCGCTCGGCATCAACGCGACCCTTGTCCATTACTGCCTCATGGGCTGGCTGTCGGTGGTGGTGGTTAGCGCGTTTGAATCCGTGGGCGCGATTTTGGTGGTGGCGATGTTGATCCTGCCGGGCGCGACGGCGTCGCTGTTGTCGCATCGGCTGCCGGTGATCATGGCGCTGACGGCGCTTCACTCCGCGTTGAGCGCCGTGCTGGGTTTTCACCTTGCGACGTGGCTGGAATTTTCCATCGCGGGCGCGATGGTCGTGGCCGGTGCGGGCGTTTTTTGTGCCGCCTGGATTTTGAGTTCTTCTCAGGGATTGCTGACGCGGCTTGTCCGGCATCGAACCGACGGCGATGGCTCCCGGTCGTTGGAGTTGGGGGCGGAGACTTGACAGAGATTGTTCCGCCTAGCGGCCGGGGAAGCTCGCCTGACGGCGGAGATTGTCTGAAATGTTGCGTCAGTCCTCCGGCCTGACGTAGAGGGCGGCATCCTGCCTCTCGCAAAAAAAAACCGCATCATCCACGGGATGCGACTCTCGGAAATCTCGGCTGTTTCGGGTTCGCGCGTTTTTTTCGGCGGGCTCGAAATTCCATCTGTCCGTCCGCCACTAGATTGTCAGACAGGTCCAACGCTAATCAGTGAGGCCGTGATGACTAGTGGCATACCCATCAACACGGATGCTCTGCATGTTCTCGGTTTTGTCGTTGAAGAACAAAATCTGGTCATTCAACGCCTTCGTTCGGTTGAAAAGTGAGGAATTGTCAACGAAAGCAGGAGCCGTCCAGTGCTTCCGATTGAGTTGACGGAGGCAGACGTCAAGGCAATGGCTGGCCTCACCGCCATTTTCGTCGGTGAGAGTCGGTTGATGACACTGGGCCGGACGCCAATCATTGCCCCTTGCATTTCATTTCCTATCAACAACGGAGAATTCACCATCCCTTGTTCGGGTGATAAGTAACAAGCTGATCTTTCGATCCGGTTGGGAGAATTGGTTGGATAATCCGGCCGTGTTCGGATGAAGTCCGCCCGGTTGTTCGTCAACGTGCCGTGTTGATGACGGCGTCGAAGGCGGGTTTGGGTTTGCCTTGCCGGTCAAACAGCAGCGGATAGCTGGTGCGTCCGCGAATGGGCCAGTTGTTGAGCCATGAGTCGCCGTCGGTCACGCCCCATAACGTTACGCGGGTGATTTTGTCGCTGTGCCGAAGGTAGGCGCGGAACAAGTCGGCGTAGCGGTCGGCGAGTTCCTGTTGCACGGTGGCTGGCAGTCCGTTGGAGTAGGGGTTCAATCCGGCGCGCATCTGTAGTCGTGTGGCCACATCCGCCCCAGCGTCCCTCGTGGCTGCCGGCAACACGTCCACGTCGAGTTCGGTGATCATGACCTTGACTCCCAGAGCCGCAAAGGCGGCGATGGTGTCGTCCACTTGGCTGATCGTCGGCCAGTCCATTTTTACGTGTTGTTGTGTGCCGATGCCGTCCACCTTGACCCCGTGGGATTGAATTTTTTTCACCAAGGCGACGGTGCCGTTGCGTTTGGGTTCGTTCTCGAGGGAATAGTCGTTGTAGTAAAGTTCCGCCTGAGGGTCGGCTTCGCGGGTGTATTCGAAGGCTTTGACCAGGTAATCCTCGCCGATGATGCGCAGCCACGGGGACTGTCTCAAGGTGCCGTCTTCGTTGAGGGCCTCGTTGACGACGTCCCAGCCTTTGATGCGGCCCTTGTAGCGGCCCACGACGGTGTGGATGTGGTCGCGCATGCGTTCCAGCAATTGATCACGCGTGGCGGGCTGGCCGTTGTTGCCCTCGAAGACCCAGCGCGGTGTCTGGCTGTGCCAGACGAGTGTGTGGCCGATGATGGTCATGCCATTTCTTTCTCCGAATTCGACGAAACGATCCGCGGCATCGAAGTCGTATCCGTTTGTGCCCGGTCGTGGATGAACCAGCGCCCATTTGAGGACGTTCTCGGGTGTGACGCTGTTGAAATGGGTTTTGATTAGTTCCACGCCGCGCTGGTCCTGGCCTGTGAATTGACGCGGGTTCAGTGCCGTGCCGATGAGGAATTTGTCTTTGAACGTGTCTTTGAGCGCGGGTTGGGCGGTGCAGCAATCGGTCGCCGCCAGAAGCACGATGCCAAGGGCCGAGAGCGAGTGGAGTTTCAAATTTGTCCTGCTTTCGTTTCAGGCTGCCGCCGCTTTTGCGCGTCGAGCCGCCAGTTCCCGGGCCATTTCGATTGTCCGATGTTTGTTGAGCTTGTAGGAGATGAGCAACACGGTGCAGATGGCAAAGAGAATGCCGACGACGATGCCAGCGCAGGCGCGGTAACCCGCAACGGCCTCCGGCGCGGTGGGCGACTTGGTATCGTAACCAAAGAGGTCCTCCATGAGCCAGAGGAACGATGCTTGTCCCAGCGCCAAGCCCGCCTTGAGGGCGAAGCCGATGGTGGCGAACACCATTCCGGTGAAGCGGCGGCCGGTTTTCAATTCTGAGTAATCCGCCACGTCGGCAAAGATGGCCCACAGGAGGGGAATCGTCGGCGCATAGACGATTGAGCCTAGAATCGTCAACCCCACCATGCCATAGACATCGGTGGGTTTGAGCAGATAGAAGGAGAGGGATGTGATGGTGGAGAGCGCGAAGCCGACCACGGCCACCGCCTTCTTGCCGAAGCGATGAGCAAGGGACGCCGAGAGAAGGATGACGACGATGGTGGTGAACGTGCCGGTCATGTTGATGATGCTGTTGAACACGTCGGCCACATTGGAGGTCGCGAGATTGTCGCGAGTGCCGTGGACGATGTAGCCGAGCCATTCGAGCAAACCGCCGGGCTTGGCCACCCCCTCGGCGAGCGCGGGCGCTGTGAGGCCGAGTTTTTCGACAAAATCGAACATCGCGGCCTTGTCAGCGTAATAATGGTAATAGTTGTAAAGCGCGCCGCCGCGGAACGAGAGGATCGCGAAATGAATCAGCGTCATCACCGCCATCACGCGCCACGGAACATTTTTCAGCAGATCAACAAAATCCTGTTTGGGCGAGGATTTGGTTTCGACGACGGGTTGGATGCGTTCGCGCGTGGTGAAGAAGGTGATGACGAACAGTACCAGGCACAGCACGGCCCAGATGGTCATGGTCATCTGCCAGCCGTGGGCGCGGTCATGGCCGACGGCGAATTTGGCGACCAACGGCAGAGTGAAGCCGCCGACGACGAACTGGGCGATGTTGACGGCGATGAAACGGTATGAGTTGAGGCGGGCGCGTTCGTCCAGGTCCGCCGTCATCACGCCGCCCAGGGCCGAGTAAGGCATGTTGTTCATCGAGTAGAGCGTCATCAGCAGCGTGTTGGTGATGGCTGCGTAGGCGAGCAACGCCGCGTAACTCCAGCCTTTGGGCGTGGTATAAGCCAGAACCATCACCACCGCCCAGGGGATGGCGGTCCAGATTACCCACGGGCGGAAGCGGCCCCATCGGGTCTTTGTGCGGTCGGCCAGCACGCCCATGATGGGGTCGAAACAGGCGTCCCAGAGTTTTGGCCACAACAGAATTGCCGCCGCCGCCCCGGCACTCAACCCGAAGACGTCCGTGTAAAAATTCGTCTGGTAGAGGATCATCGTCATGAAGACGAAGTTTGCCGCGGCATCGCCTCCGCTGTAGCCGGCCTTTTCCAGGAAGGATAGTTTTTGGGTGGGCTGGTTCATGTGAATGACGAGTGTGTCAGCGGCGGGTCGAATCGCAGTGGGCCCGCGCGGTTGTGTTGGTGGTTGCCATTCGGGTTGCGGCTCACTTTGTAACGGTCAGTATCACTTTTTGCAAATCTTCGTTGGCGGAGGAGGTGCCGATCATGATCTCGAACTCTCCAGGCTCGACGACGTACTCCATGTTGATGTCGTAGAACGCGAGTGATTCGGGAGTGATGTCCAGTGAGACGGTTTTTGTCTCGCCCGGTTTGAGGAAGACTTTCCTGAAGCCTTTCAATTCCTTCACGGGCCGCGTGACGGAGCTGACACAATCGCGGATGTACAACTGAACGACTTCCGATCCGGGGCGTTTGCCGGTGTTTTTCACGTCAACCGAAACTTGCGTGGAGGCGTCGCGGCGGATTTGTTTTTTGGCCAGCCTCGGATTCGTGAGCGCGAACGTCGTGTAGCTGAGTCCGAAACCGAACGGGAAGAGCGGCGAGACTTCGTCGAACAAGTATCCCCGTCGCGCGGAGGGCTTGTAGTTGTAGAATACGGGCAGGTGGCCCACGGAACGGGGCAGGGTGATGGGCAGTTTGCCGCCGGGGTTGAAGTCGCCGAACAACACGTCCGCCACCGCATGGCCTGTTTCCTGGCCGAGATACCAACATTCGAGAATGGCGGGGACGTTCTGCACGAGGTGGGCGATCGTCAGCGGACTGCCGTTGAACAACAGCACGACGACGGGCTTGCCGGTGGCGAGCATGGCGTTGACGAGACCTTCCTGACGACCGATGAGGTCGAGATTGGTGCGGTCGCCCATGTGATTGAGGGACCAGGCTTCGCGTGACGTTTGTTCGTTGCCGCCGATGCAAAGCACGATGATGTCCGCCTGTGCCGCGACACCGACCGCTTCGGCGATGAGTTTGC
>DAOLDN010000308.1:0-4910 GCA_035327385.1 Verrucomicrobiota bacterium
AGACAACCTCACATCGCCAACCTCCACTGCGTATGAACCGGTCAGTGCTTGAGAACAAACTCCACACACACATCGTGGAAGTGCGGAACGGGCAGGACTTCCTGTTCGACCCCGACGCATCTTGCGACGAAGCGCGCAAAGCGCAGGCCGCATGGGCAACGCTTTCGATCCGTCACAGATTGAAAATCGTCGCCCGCTTCCGCGAACTGCTGGCTGAACAATCCCTCATTGCCGCGCACGCCGCCAACACCAGTCCACCGCGACTTGTCTCGGAGATCCTCGCTTCTGAAATCATCCCGCTGGCGGAGGCCTGCCGGTTTCTCGAACGCGAGGCGGAGTCCATCCTTGCCTCTCGCCACGTGGGCCGTTCGCGCCGGCCACTGTGGCTGGCCGGTGTGCGCTCCGAAGTCCATCGCGAACCGTTCGGTCTCGTGCTGATCATTGCGCCTTCCAATTACCCGCTCTTTCTGCCCGGCGTTCAACTCCTGCAAGCGTTGGTCGCCGGCAATGCCGTGCTGCTCAAACCCGGCGCTGGCGGAACCGCCGCCGCACAGGAACTGAACCGGCTGCTCAACGCCGCCGGACTCCCGTTACACCTGTTGCAGTTGCTTCCCGAACAGCAGGAGGCCGCCCAAACCGCGATCGCAGCCGGTGTGGACAAGGTCTTCTTCACCGGCAGCGCGCGTGTTGGACGAGAAATCCTCGCGCAACTCGCTCCCGCGGCCGTTCCTTCAACGATGGAACTTTCCGGCTGCGACGCCGTTATCGTGCGTTCCGACGCCGACATCGAACTCGCCGTTCGCGGGATCGTGTTCGGTTTGAGACTCAACTCCAGCCGCACGTGCATTGCGCCGCGACGCGTGATCGTGTCACGCGCCATCGCCACGGAATTTGAAGGCAGACTGACGCAGGCCATCGCGGATTGCAGCATCCTCATTCCTGAACACCGCTCTCAACGACTCCAGCAGCTCGTGCAGGAGGCCATTGATCAAGGCGCGCATCTGTTGTCCGGCGTTCTGCACCGTGACGGCACTCTCACCGGGCCGGTCATCGTCGCAGGCGTCAAACCCGGACTCGCGTTGTTGCGTGAGGACATTTTCGCTCCGATGGTGGCGATTCTCACCGCTGAATCCGACGAGGAAGCGCTGCGACTTGCCAACGATTGTCCGTTCGCGCTGGGAGCGACGATCTTCAGTCGCGACGTCCATCGCGCACAGACAATCGCCACCCGACTCGGCGCGGGCCTCGTTGTCATCAACGACATCATCGCACCCTCGGCCGACGCGAGGCTGCCGTTTGGCGGGCGCAAACTCAGCGGCTTTGGCCTCACTCGCGGGCCGGAAGGCCTGCTGGAAATGACCACCGCCAAGGTCGTCATGCGGCGCGCGGGCCGGCTGCGTCCGCACTTCGATGCGCCGCGTCAGGGCGACGAGGAAATGTTCCTGAATTACATCGCGGCGGCCCATTCCCGTGGAATCGGCACGCGGTTCAAATCCGCGATCCGACTCATCAGGACAGTTTTCAAACAGCGATAAACCAAAGCGTTCACAACACTCACAACATGAAACCCTCAACTCATCATCCCATCGGCGTCATCGGCTCGGGTCTCGGCGGACTGGCCGCGGCCTGCACGCTCGCGGCGCGCGGACACGAAGTCATCGTTTTCGAGGCCAATCCCTGGCTCGGCGGCAAGGCGGCGGAACTTGAAGGCAAAGGCTTCCGCTTCGACATGGGTCCGACCATCCTCACTCTGCCCTCGGTGTTGAAACGGATTTTTGCCGAGGCCGACCGTCGCATCGAAGATTATCTCGAACTGATCAAACTGGAGCCGCAATGGCGGTCGTTCTTCGAGGACGGAACGATGCTCGACCTGGTTTCCGACGTCACAGCGATGTCCAAGAACCTCGACCGCTTTGCGCCGGGAGGAAAAGTCAGCGCCGGTTATCAAAAATTCCTGAAGCTCTCCGAGCGGCTCAACGACATCTCGCAGCGCTTTTTCTTCTACAAACCCATCGGCGGACTGCGCGACATGTTCGACGCCAAGTCCACGTTCAACGCCTCCACGCTGGCCGATGTCCTCGCCATGCGCATGGGACGCAGCGTGGCGGCGACGATCCGTTCGCACGTTCCCGACGAACGCGTGTCGCAGATGCTCGACCATTTCACGCAATACGTCGGATCGTCCCCGCTGAATTCGCCCGCCGTGCTTTGCGGCATCGCCCACATGCAGACCGACGAGGGCGTGTGGTATCCCATCGGCGGCACGCGCGCAGTGCCCGTGGCTCTGGCGAAACTGGCGGAGGAACTCGGCGTGCAATTCCGGTTGAACACACAGATCCGCCGTATCCTCACTCACAACAATCGCGTCACCGGAGTCGAAACCGCGCAGGGCGAACAGGTTCATCTCAGCGCCGTGGTTTCCAACATGGACGCAGTGCGCACTTATCGCGAATTGATCGGTGGCGACGTCGCCCGCCGTTTTGATTCCCGAAGCCGCTACGAAGCCGCCTGTTCCGGCGTGGTCCTGTATCTCGGCCTCAAGGAACGCTACGAACACATCGCTCATCACAACTTCGTTTTCTCGCGTGATCACGAGGAGGAGTTTCACGCCATCTACGACCGTGGCGAACCCGCGCCAGACCCCACGGCCTACCTTTGCGCGCCGTCACAGACAGAGCCGGCCGTCGCGCCCCACGGGGGAGAGGCGCTTTATGTTCTGGTTCACACGCCGTATCTGCGACCGCACCACGACTGGCGCAGCATGTTCCCCGCGTATCGAAAAACAATCATCGAAAAACTCAAGCGCACTGCCGGCATGGAGGACATCGAAAAGCGAATCGTCTTCGAGCATGCATTGACGCCGCAGGACATCCACAACCGCTACCGCGTCCTCAACGGAGCGATTTACGGGCTGGCCAGCCACGGAAAATTCCTCGGCGCATTCAAGCCCGGCAACCGCAGCGATGACGTGCGTGGATTGTATCTGGCCGGCGGCGCCGCGCATCCCGGGCCGGGGATGCCGATGGTCATGATGAGCGGCTGGATCGCCGGTGACTCGCTCGACAAGGACGGAGTTGTGCAGCCGGACGGAACGCACATCGCCCGCGAAAACTCACGCGAACTGGTGACCGCATGAAACTTGAAATGACGAAGTCCGAATGACGAAATCCGAAACCATTCCAAACCTTGAACTGGCCGGCGACGGAGCGACTGCCTCACGGCCCGCTGCGGATCAATCGTCATCCGTCAATCGTCATTCGTCATTGCCGTCCGGCGTGCCGACCATTTCAAAGCCATTGCTGCGGCTCTTCACCTGGTATTCGAGGAGGTTGTTGCGACGGAACTTTCATTCGCTTCGCGTTTCGCTGCGCGGCATGCCACCGCCGGCATCGGGCGTGCCCACGGTCATTTACTCCAATCACGCCTCCTGGTGGGATCCGCTGGTGGCATTGATGCTGGCGGAGGAGTTCTTCAGGAACAACGACATGTTCGGTCCGATGGACGCGAAGGCACTGGAAAAACATGCGTTCTTCAAGAAGCTCGGTGTGTTCGGAGTCGAACTGGAGTCGTTTCGCGGCGCAAAAAACTTCCTGCGCACCGCCCGTGCGATCCTTGCGCAGCGCGGCAGCGTCCTGTGGATGACGCCGCAGGGACGGTTTGCGGACGCCCGGGAGCGGCCTGTTCATTTCAAGCCGGGCATCGGGCACCTCACAGGATTGCGGGAGAGGATACGCTTTGTGCCCGTGGCGATCGAATACACGTTCTGGGAGGAACGACGTCCGGAGATTCTGGTGCGCTTCGGTCAAAAGATTGAATTGGCGCAACACGACTTGAAACACGCCGCTGCCGCCTGCACTGGATTCTTCGAGCGTCAGCTCGCCGAAACCCAGGACGCGCTGGCGTTGGAGGTGACACGGCGCGATCCGTCCGAGTTCCGATGTCTCCTTCGCGGTCGCGCCGGTGTGGGCGGAGTCTATGACGCGTGGCGGCGGCTCAAGGCCGCGTGGCGCGGCGAAGGCTTCAATCCTCAACACGGAAGGCTATGATGATTGAATCCATCGCCATCGCCTCGCTCGTGTGCGCATCCGCTTCGTGCGGGCTGTTCCTGGCAAACCTTCCGTTCTACAGACGGATTCCACTCGACGTCAGTTCCGGCGACCAGAACCCGGCGGTGTCCGTTCTCATTCCAGCGCGCAACGAGGAGCAAAACATCTGTGCCACCCTCGAATCCGTTCTGGCAAACCACGGTTTGGAATTTGAAGTGATTGTGCTCGATGATCACTCGACGGACCGCACCGCTGAACTTGTCCGGCAAATGGCGGATGAAGACTCTCGTGTGCGACTGGAGCAAGCGCCTTCACTGCCCGCAGGCTGGTGCGGGAAACAACACGCCTGTCACGTTCTGGCGCAACGCGCGAACCATCCTCTGCTCGTGTTTCTGGACGCGGATGTGAGACTTTCGCCGGACGCGCTGCAACGCATGGCCGGATTCCTGCGCTCCAGCGATGACAACCCGTCCTCCATAGCGCTGGCCAGTGGAGTGCCGAGGCAGGTGACGGGAACATTTCTCGAACGACTGTTGATTCCGCTGATTCACTTCGTGCTGCTCGGCTATCTGCCGATGTTCCTGATGCGTTGGACGAGATTGGCGGCGTTTTCGGCAGGTTGCGGACAATTGTTCATCACGCGGGCGGACGCGTATCACGCCGCCGGCGGTCACGCCGCGATCCGTTCCACGCTTCATGACGGTGTCAAACTACCGCGCCTGTTCCGCAAAGCCGGATTTCGCACGGACCTGTTCGACGCCACGGACATCGCGCACTGTCGGATGTATCAAACCGGTTTGGAGGTGTGGAGAGGACTCGGAAAGAACGCCACGGAAGGCCTTGCCGCACCGGGCACCATCGTGC
>DAOLDN010000309.1:0-4837 GCA_035327385.1 Verrucomicrobiota bacterium
TGGCGTTCTACCCCAACGCGATCTCGGACGCGCCCTGCGCTCTGGTGACGGCCGCGGTCGTGGCCGGGGCCGCGGTGATGCGCAACGAGGGCCCGGCGTGCCGACTCGGGACGGTGGTGTCGGTCGACGGCGAGGCTGTCGACCTCGACCCGGTCGGACCTGTGCGCGGGGCTGGTGGGCCGGGCGGTGAGCGGCGCGGTGCCCGTGGCCGTGGTGGAAAATTCAACAGTCGTCCCGGGGCAAACCCTCTGGCTGGTCAAGGCACTGGCCATCGTGACAGGATTGACGGTGACCTGGATCGTGTCCGCAGCCTGAACTTTTCCTTGAACGACGTTTGCACGGAGTTTGAAAGAACCGGCGACTGGGGAACTGACCGCCACGTTGGTGCCATCCGCTGGACCGATGATTTGGGCATCGCAATCGTTGTCCTCCAAGGTCCATGAGATGATCCGGGAATTCACCGGGGCATCCGTTGCGACGGTATAAAGGTTGGTGGTGTACTGGCAGAAGGACGACGGGCCGGAAACAGTGGCCGACGGGGGAACATAGACCGCTCCGACCGCGAGGAACTGGTCCATCGGCATGCTGTCGCCGTCGAGCGAAACCTGCCTGGTGTGGTACGGCGAGGCGTTGGGCGCGCTGATGCCGCCGGCCGTGTTGCCCGTCCCCCAATCGGCTTGCGACGCGATGTGTCCGCCCCAGGCGATCACCACGGTGGAATTTGTGGCGATGAAATTGATCGAGAGTGTGGTGCTGGAGTTGGCGGCGGTCAGGCTTCCCTGGCTGATGTAAGTCGCGCCGGTGATGGTCCCGTTCCAGATGGTCAACAACCGTTCGCCTGGCGGGAGCGCGTTGAAACTCAGACCCGGCTGGCCGGAAGCCGCGCTCGCGGGTGTCGGAATCGGAAAAGTGTTTGACGCTCCGAACGAACCGCTCACGCCGGCAAGCGGCGAAACCGTTTCCGCCCCGTTGTGATCCACAAAGTTGTCGTGCGGATGGAGCCGGTCGTAATGGGTGATGTAGTCAATCGCGTGTTTCCCGGCCTGTCGGACGTCCCACCGGATGCGCAAGTTGTGCGCTCCCGGATCCAGTTCGGTGATCACGATGCGATACGGAATCGAGTGTCCCTCCAGGTAGTGTGCGTTTGTCGAGCCGCCGTTTCCCGCTGTCCAGGTGACTGATCCAAAGGGTGAATTGACGCTTCCATTCTTGCCCTGCCAGAGATCGGCGTATGGCGGATAATGTCCGAAGACGGAGACGGCAAACGACGCCAGTAACGTCGCGGTCAAAAGTAATTTCTTCCTTCTCATGAACACACGCGCCGTTGCAAACCGAGCCGCTGGATCTCCGGCGTCCTTGATGATTCTCAACCAACTTACTATGCGAACCTTCGTTTAGGCCGTCATTTCTAACTACTTTGGCAGTGAAAGCAATGGAAATATTTAATTTCGCTTATCCGTACAATCCGCAATGGGGACAGCACAAATCCCGTCAGATGTAAAAATTTGGCCGGCAACACTCTGGAACATTCGCCCAAGCTCTGGACGCAACCCGATCAAAGGCGGAATCGCCTCCATATCGAGGGGTCAAAGCGCCGCCAGCGAGAAGTCAACCGTCAACGCTCCGGCGGCTTGTTCGAGCGATGGTCGCACGGAGGCGATGGTTGCTCCGGGTGGCAGCAACAGTTTTGCGCTGGCCTTGAACAATGGCTCGCCGGACATGGGAGCGCTGACAACTTCCGTGGCCAGCTCCTCCACGTTCACGCCCTGCGCCGCGAGCGCGTGCGTGATTTCACGCACAATGCCCGGCCGATCCGGGCCAATGACTTCCAGCGCAGCCAGTTGTTGTTCGCCGGCGGCCCGCGCCGGTTCATCCACGCGGAAAGTAACGGCGATCTCAGGCAGCGTGGACAGCGCCTTTTCCAACGCCGCGGTTTTGTCCGATGGAACGACGATGCGAAGGATTCCCGCGAACTCGCCGCCCAGCCGGCACATGCGGCTCTCAAGCCAGTTGCCGTCATGCGCTGCCACGATGCGCGCGATGGATTCCACCAGACCGGTGCGGTCCCGGGCGATGACGGTCAGGACGAGAGGCGTTTGCATGCACCAGTGTTAAACCGGCGCGCGAGGACTGACAAGCCCTTCTCACGCGCGGCAACTCACGCGCGGTAACCGCAGCCTCGTTGGCAGATTCCGTGTTGCGTAAGGAACAAAAATTTGTCACGGCCCGGAGCGGCGCAAGCCGGGATTGTCCCGATGATTCCCCAGGTCACGGCCAGCGATACTGGGCGGGACTTTCGGGGCCGGGCAGCAGAATCCAGTCGTTCCGGCCCAGCGACGTGTATCGAGGATCGAGCCTCTCAAAATCCTCGATGTTGATCAGCGCCACGGTTTCGGGGTGTCCGTCCAGTTGCATGAACAGGCGCATGGAGACGCGGTCGGGATTGTAGCGCCCCACTAGTTCTCGGGCGTAGTGGTAGTAGAGATACGGGTCGCCGCAGACCCGCATCCGCGCGGACTTGAAGTATTGCGGATTGAAGATGACCTCGTCACCGTCGTAAATTGAGCGCACCACCTCGAAACGGTTCGACAACCAGCCGTCCTCGTAATACTCGCATTGGATGCCGGAGTCCTCGAACATTCCCTCCGTGTCATCGGACCAGCCTCGGTAGACGACCAACGCCCAGTTTTTGTGTCCTTTCTGTATCTCCACCTCGAACTGCACCTTCCGGTTCGCGTCGAACATGAACAACCCCAGATAACGCCCCTCTGAAGTCAGCCTCGCGTCTCCGGGGATGAACAAATGATAAACGCCCCCCACGCACGCCACCGCGAAAACCACGGCCACACCCAGTTGCCGCCGGGTGAACTTGAACCCTTTCAACAACGGTTCGTCAAACCCCATAAAGGCCGCCACCACCAGCGGCAACATCAGCGTCGTGTACCAAAACCCGACGAGCCATCCCGAGTAAACGTGAAACAACACAAACGCGCCAAACGACAGCCGTCGCAACCATCGGATGCCCGTCAACCAGCACAGCGGCCCCAGGAACTCCAGCAGCACCACACCCACGCAGGCCGCGGTGACCACCCAGTCCACCTTCGGCAGAAGCGGCAGTTTGTTCGGCAGCGAATTGAAGTATTCGCCAAACAACCACGACGGAGTCAGTTTGACGACGCCCGACAGGATGTAACCCAAACCCAGGGCAAGGCGGAAACAGCGCAACTTGTCCGTGGAGATGAGGAATACCAGCGTAAAGAACAGATGGAAGTGATGGTAGTTGGCGAGCAGGCGAACGTCGGCGAGATAAAAGTAAACCTTGTTCAGAAACAAAAACGCCAGCGCACAAAGCGCAATCAAGCTGGATCGAAACCAGAACAGGGAAAACAGGCCGAACAACGCCACCATCCCCAGCAGGTACAGGTAAACCTCGGTCTGGAAGTTGTTCATGAACACCACCCACCGGAAGTTCTCAATGAAAGGCGACGGCACGTAGTTGAAAACCTCGTTGCCCAACGTGGACAACGGCACGCTGCGCTGCCGCCAGTAATGAAACGTCATGTGGAAGTAAAGCAACAGGCAACCGCAGATGATCTTCAGCCGCGGGTCGCGATCCACCTCCTCCGGGCAAAACATTCCACACAGCCGGCCGCGGACGGATGCAATCCGTTGCTGGGCCTTGCCGGTGTCGTTCATCGTTCGCAGCGTAACAGCCCGCACGGCTTCGCTCAACGGATTTGGCCGGAATGTGTCCGTTGCCGCAAAGTCCCGGCGCGCTGCAAACTTCGTGCACGATGTACGCGAATCCCAACCGCTCCCCATTCCGTCCAAAAGCGGCCAAAGGCGCGCTTGCAATCCGTGTCCGCTCTATCCATCCTATGCTCACATCGTCGTCAGACCGTCACGCCTGTCGTGAGTCTTTCTGAAGCATGAACACCGTCCCTGAAATGGATTTGAATCTGGAGAAACTTTTTCTCCCCGCCTGGGCGCAGGAAGCGCCGGAAGCCAACCGTTACGCCCATCACACGGGCGGCGAAGACCGTCCGGAGCGCAATCGCGACTCCCGCCCCGGCCGTCGCCCCCAACGCCGCGAACCGCAAGGCGAACGTCGCGACAACCGCGAACGCGGACGCGATGTCCGCCCGTCGCGCGACAAAGACCGTCGCGGCCCCGGACGTCGTGACGACTTCCAGCGCCGCGAACGGCCCGAACCGCCGCCGCCGTTGCCCGACGTCAACATCGCACTGTTGCCCGATGATCAAGGCGTGGAATCCCTTGCGCGCCAGATCAAGTCAGCGGGCCGTGCCTACCCGCTGTTCGGCATCGCACAAATCATCTTGCAGAAGCCCGAACGCTTCGCCGTGAAGTTCTCCGTGAAGAAGGGCGGCGACGGAAACATCGCCCAGCAGTTGTTTGTCTGCGCTCTGGACGACACGCTCTGGTTGGGCGAGGACGAAGTGGTTTCGCACGTTTTGAGGAATCATTTCGCCACGTTTTATCAGGCCGAAAAAACCGCCACCGAACCGCCCAAGGGCACTTACACGTTCGTCGCCCAATGCGGCATGAGCGGCGTCATCCTCGGCCCGCCGAACCATCACGATTACCAGAACCAGTTGCGCAAACTCCACGCCGAGCGTTTCGGCAAAATGCCCTTCGACGCCTTCAAGTCGCGCGTGAAAATCGTCCGCGACGAGGCCGTCGTGAAGAAATGGGTCGAAGACCAGAGCTGGAAGACCGAATACGTCTGCCTCAACGTTCCCGAACCGCTGAAACTGGCAAACATGGAAGAGGTGGAAAAACACTTCTGCTCCGTCCACAAGGAAGCCATCGTCAAAAA
>DAOLDN010000310.1:0-4805 GCA_035327385.1 Verrucomicrobiota bacterium
CGACGACGGCGGATTGTTTGTGGAAAAGGCATTTGTCATCAATGTCACCAACGTCAACGAGCCGCCCGCGGACATTTCGCTTTCAAGTCCCGCTGTGATGGAAAACCAGCCCGCGGGCACGGAAGTGGGAACGCTCGACACCGTTGACCCGGATTCCGGGGACACGTTCACTTACACGTTGGTCGCCGGAGAAGGTGCCGACGACAATGCCGCGTTCCTCATCACCGGCCAGTCGCTGCAAACCGCAGCGTCGTTCGACCACGAAACCCAGCCCAGCCGCAGCGTCCGCGTTCGCAGCGAGGATCAAGGCGCATTGGCCGTTGAAAAAATCTTTGTCATCACGGTGGCGGACACCAATGAAGCCCCGCACGCTCCGTCAAACGTCTCGCCCGACGACGCGGCAGTCGACCGGCCCACCACAGTCACGCTTCAAACGTCAGCTTTCTCCGATGTGGACAACGCGGACAGTCACCTGGCAAGCCAGTGGCTCGTTCGCAAAGCCGCCGACAACAGCCTGGTGTTTGACACCGGCGAAGACACCGGCAACAAAACGACGCTTGTTCTGCCGGACGGTGTTCTTGATTACGGCACCACCTATGACTGGCAGGCGCGCCATTCCGATGCGGCGGGGCTTTGGAGCGATTATTCCATCCCCACCACGTTTTCAACTGTCGCGCCCGCACTCACCGTCTCGGTTTCCGAATCCCGTTTCATCATCGCCTGGCCCACAAACACCGACGGGTTCACGCTGCAATACACCACCAACTTCCATTCCACAGACTGGCAGCCTGTCCTGCCGTTGCCGGAAATTGTGGACGGCTTCAACGTCGTGACCAACGCACTGGATGGCGACGCTGTCTATTATCGCCTTCAAAAACCGTAACAACCCAAGCAACGCGGATTCACATCCCGCAGTTTCTCTGGCAGAATGACGCGCATGAATTCACGGCGCGTTGTCATTGTTGGCGGCGGTGCGGCGGGCTTTTTCGCCGCAATCACCTGCGCGGAAGCGTCGCCGCAAACCGAAGTCATCGTGCTGGAACGGGGACCGGAGTTTTTGACCAAGGTGAAAATTTCCGGCGGCGGACGCTGCAACGTCACCCATGCCTGTTTCGACGCACGCGAATTCACGACACGCTACCCGCGCGGCCAGCGCGAACTCATCGCGCCATTCCACCAGTTCCAGGCGCGCGACACCGTTGAATGGTTCGCGAAACGCGGCGTGAAACTGAAAACCGAAGCCGATGGCCGCATGTTTCCCGTCACCGATTTGTCGCAAACGATCATGGACTGCCTTCTGCGTGCGGCACGCGATGCCGGTGTGCAATTGCGGACCCACACCGTAGTCGAGACAGTCCGCCGCAATGACGACGGTTTCGAAGTCAATGTCGCGGGAAGTTCCACTCCTGTTCATTGCCACCGGCTGCTGCTTGCCACCGGTGGATGTCGCGCTGCGGCCGCCGGCCAACTGGCCGTCTCCCTGGGCCACACGCTCGAACCGCCCGTGCCGTCGCTGTTCACATTTCACATCGAAACCGCGTGGCTTCGCGGATTGGCCGGTGTTTCACTGCCGGACGCCGAAGTGTCCGTGCCCGGCACCAGACTCCGCGAACGCGGCCCGCTGCTGCTGACGCACTGGGGATTGAGCGGCCCGGCCATTTTGCGACTGTCCGCATGGGGCGCGAGAATACTTCACGGCCTGAACCATCAATTCCCGCTGCTCGTGAACTGGCTTCCGGACGCCAATGACCACTCGCTCGCCGAACACTTCCAGTCGCTCCGCGAATCACAGCCCGCAAAATCCATCGTCAACTCCCCTGCCCCGCCGCTGCCGGCGCGATTGTGGGAACAACTGGTTCTCGCATCCGGCATCGGGCGCGAGACGCGCTGGTCTGCATTGTCCCGCGCGGCGCAACACGCGCTGATCCAACAGTTGCTCCGCACCGAATTGAGTGTCACCGGCAAGAGCCTCAACAAGGACGAATTCGTGACGTGCGGCGGCGTGCGTCTCAGCGAGGTGAATTTCAAAACCATGGAAAGCCGCATCTGCCCCGGACTCCATTTCGCCGGCGAACTGCTGGATATTGACGGCATCACTGGCGGTTTCAATTTCCAGGCCGCGTGGACGACCGGCTGGATCGCAGGCCGCGCGATGGCGACGTCGGCATAAAACTCCAAATCCCAAACTCCAAACTCCAGAGAAACTTCAAGAACCGCCCGAACAAATGCTGTTGAAGCCGGATGGCATCAACTTGGATTCCGCAGTTGGGAGCAACCGCGAAATACACGAACCACGCGAAAACAACAGGCGAGACAGTTTTTTGAGATTCCAAAAACCTTTACCCATCGGGTGAAGTGCCCATTCTTCCCGAAACATTGTGTGTTCGCGTATTTCGCGTATTTCGCGGTTTCAATTGCGGAGTTTAGGACCTACGCGAAAACGCAAAGTCCGCAGAGAAGCACAGCGCAGCGCAGCCGCAACCAACGTTGGAGTTCAAGCTTCAGCTTGTCCCTCATCCTTTGCCGCGCCGAAACAAGCTGAAGCTTGAACTCCAACGCCAGAAATCCTCGCGGCACACACAATGACTCTGACGGATAGCAGTGCGGAGGAATAGGACCGGCGAAGACACCTTTCGGTAATCCGTTCAAGGCAACAAAACTCTTCGCGCTTCTCCGCGTTCTCGGCCTCTCGGCGTTTCTTGCCCCCTTTCGTCTGCATGCTTCCGGCCAACATCCAAACCGTATGGTGATGATCGGCGCAGAATTGATCTGCCGCTGCGCTGTGCGCGTTGGACCACTCACTGACGTAAACCTGGCGCAAACCTCACAACCCGCTTGACGACCCTCATTGGAGTGCAGCGACTTTTTCAGCGGCCGATACATTCTGTTTCTCCCATCGCCAGACCAATCCGTCTTCAGGGTCAATGACCTCACCGATGTGTTGGAATCCACATTTGGTCAAGATCCGCGTCGAGGCGTTCGTTTCCGGGCGTGTGTGCGCCCGGACCGCGCGAATTTTGCCGCTGCCAAAAGCGTAGGTTGTCAGTGCCTCCGCGGCTTCCGTAGCGTATCCCCTGCCCTGGAATTCGGGAACAACACCATAAGCAATCTCGACCACGCCGTCCGCTGTCGGAGGCCCCTTGAAGCCACCTTTCCCCACGACAATGTCGCCGTCCCGAAGCACCAGGGAAAAACCGTGCGTCCACGGATCCGCCGAGGTCGAGGCGTGAAGCCGCGCCAGCCAGTCGGCAGACAACTCCGCCTTCTCGGCAGGCGTCATCGCCTCGATCATCGCGTGGACTTCCTCAAGCGTCTGTGGAACCAGCTTCAGACTCTTTGTTTGAATGTGCGTGGTGCTCATGGGCGGGTGGTCATGTTGCCGAACGAATAAAGCGCATGGTTAACCAACACAAAACCTCCATCACTCACTTCTGCTCACGGCCTGGTATCAAAATCTTCGTGATGTGGTTTGCTGGGACAAAGTATGGATCCCAGTGTCGCTGGGCTTCTGTGGAAATCTGGTCGGAACCATTGATGTCGCTCTCTACTAAAATGCGCGCTTGTGATGTCTGTGATGATGAAGCCGACAACCAACAAATCAGGCCAATGACAACCAGTGGTGCAACCCAAAGAATCTTTGATGATTTCATATAATGTGTAGCGGATGGTTGGGCGGCGTTTTGTCATAACTATCCGTTCATTGATGAGCGATCTGGCCGACGCCAATGACGACCAACGCCAAATAAATAACGCAACTCAAAACAAATCCCAGGGCTGATTTCCATATGATGGCTCTCCAACCATGCCTCCGAATTCCAAATAGGCTCACGATGCTCGCTAACGCTGAGGAAATCAAAATACATGCTGCAATACCAAAAAAGTAATCGGCTGGCGAATCGCCTATCGCTACGCCCATCGCTATGACGCCGACACTTGCAAGGGGGGCAAACACGGCGTACCAAGCCGCATTACTGAAGAACGACCGATTCGTGATGGTTATGGTAGTCATGCCGCCAACGACCCAAATTCAAAGACGTGCGCCGGAAGCACGCGCCGAGCGGAAAGGAGATTCGTGAAAATCATAAAATGGTTGAGCGGAGAAGCGGGGCGCACGTTCGCTGCAGCGCCGTTGTTAGATGTCTCTTGCATAGTTAGCCGATCATCTGTTTATGCCACTCGGTCCGATGGGTCTGGCTGTGCGAAAAATCTCCCAAACAACACGCCTATCCTCTGTAGTGGTGAGAATTCCTGCGTCTTCAATCTCCCTGATTCCATAGACCATCTTCCACCCCTTGTTGGTAAATTTGATGATATGAGCATCCTTCAGGTATCCGTGCTCTTCAACGAATCCAGCCTTCGTAAGCCGGTCGAGAATCCCAACAAAATGTTCGAGGTTCTGCGAGTCGTCTTCAGGCTGATCCGCGTCGGTATTCATACAATGTCGGCGATGACATCTAACTTATATGTAATCGAAATGTTTACCTCGATATTGGATAATAGGCGTGTAACAAGGAAACCGGATTCCATGACTTTGTAGCAGTCATGGAGCGAAATTATGAGTCAGTTGCGGGACAGTCAATCGCCGAAATTGCTGGATCAGATGCGGGCGGTGCTGCGGTTTTTTCATTATTCGCAGCGGACGGAGGAGACTTGCCGGCAGTGGATCGTGCGGTATTTGAGGTTTCACAGGGTTTCAACCACGAAACAGATGAAAGACACGAAAGTGGAGGGTGTAAAGCAGGGGGCTGGAAACATTCAACATTCAACATTCAACATTCAACATTCAACATTCAACATTCAACATT
>DAOLDN010000311.1:0-4798 GCA_035327385.1 Verrucomicrobiota bacterium
CGGAAATTTTCGGAGTTGATCGTGGTGTCGTCGAGTGTGCGGCGGTTGAAGTTTTTCTTGAGGCTCGCCTTGAACGCGAGCCGGGCGGCTGAGAACGCCTTGTGCAGCGCGGCTTCGGCGTCGTCCGCGGTGTTTGGGTAAAAGCGGCAAAGAACAT
Source organism: Verrucomicrobiota bacterium (assembly GCA_035327385.1). Taxonomy (GTDB): domain Bacteria; phylum Verrucomicrobiota; class Verrucomicrobiia; order Limisphaerales; family JADLHS01; genus DAOLDN01. The sequence continues at coordinate 158 of DAOLDN010000311.1, forward strand.
GGACGTTTTGCTCTTCGCGTTCCTGGAGCGCGCGCGTGGCGTCGGGATCAATCACCGTCATTCGTTCGGTGGCGACAAGGTCCGACTCCAGTGTGTCGCCGAGGTTGTAAGCGGCGGCTTCGACGGAGTGGGCACAGACGAGGCCGGCCAACGCAATGCACGAGGCGAACAGACGGATGCGAGCCAAGGGACTTACCATAGGAAGGATTTCTGCTCGCCGAGCAGTTCGTCGCCGTTCCAGAGCGTGACACGCCACGCGGTTGTTTTGCCGAAGCTCTTGAAGTCGTCGCCCGTCAGCGAAATGGAGGTCCATTCGCGACCGCGACCGCCCTCGACTTCGGTTTCCATCGTCTTTTCTCCCGGCGGTTTGTCCTTCACGTCACTGCGAAGCTGGACGCGCAATTTGAGTTTTTCGCCCTTGGCATTTTTGGACTTCCACTGGATGTCGTAGCGAATGCCGGAAACCTCCTCAGGATGGCTTCGCAAATAAGCCTGATACGCGTCGCGTTCATAGAGACTGGGCGAGAGCGTATGACGGCCTTTGAGGTCGAGCAGATGCGGGAGGACCTTGAGAACGCCGCCAGACACAGTTTTCTGGCCCGCCGGCAGGGCGATGGCCAGCAGACACAGGATTGAAATAGCGATGAAGCAACGCCGCATGAGGCGACGATAACGGAGGTTGCCGCAAACTCAACATTGATTTTGCCGGAGTGACACGCGGACGCAGGACTGAGCGCATTTCGGATTCGAGTGAATCGTCCCGGTTTCCGTGTCCGGCGCGACCGGCATCCTGGGTGAGGTTGATTTCCAGACGTTTGTCAGGGTTGGTGATAATTGCCGCAGGGTGCATCTTGATGGCATCCTTGAAATCCACACGTCACACGAAACGGCAGCCCGTTTCATCGCCGGAAACGGGACGCAGGGCGTTCACGTTGATCGAGCTGCTGGTGGTCATCGCCATCATTGCGATTCTTGCGGCGATGTTGCTGCCCGCCCTGGCCAGGGCCAAGTTCCGGGCGCAGGTCATCAAATGCACCTCCAACTATCGTCAGTGGGGAGTGGTCGCGACGATGTACGGCGGAGACGATCCAAGGGGACGGTTGCCGTCCTACTCCATTCCCAACACGGGCCGCAATCCGTGGGATGTGTCGCTGGAAATGGCTCCGAGCCTTGAGCCTTACGGATTGACCCCGCCGATGTGGTTTTGTCCGGCGCGTCCCAACGAAGTGGAGGAGGCCAACCAGTGGTATTTGACGCGGTTTTCGAGGCCCATCAACAACATCACAGACCTGAACAATTATCTCGGCAAACGCTTCAACGGAACGTTTGCGGTGTTGTATCACGCGTGGTGGGTGCCGCGGCCCATCGGCGGGGATCAGCGGTTTGTGTTTCCGTCGCCCACTCTGTCTGGCACGCAGAGCCGGTTGACCAACGGCTGGCCGCGGACGATGCACGACCCGGCGGCGGCGGTTCAACCGATTGTCAGCGATTATTGCGTTGCGGCGGGTTCTCAAACGAACCTGGCCTCCGCCAGCGCGGGTCATCCCATCGGAAACCGTGTGCAGTCGGTGAATCTGGCGTTTGCCGACGGGCACGTGGAAACGCGCCCACGTTCGGCCATGCAATGGCAATACACCGGCGTGGACACGGCGTTTTATTGATGTATGGCATCGGACGGACGGCCATTTCCGGACATTTGTCAGGGTGGGCAATCCGGCTCTTTCTGGCATGATTTTCCAACAACCCGCAACCAATTATGAAAAACACGAAAACCATTCTGTCCCTTGCATCCATTCTGGTCGCACTGGCAGTGATGACGATTCCATTGAAGGCCGTGACCTACACCGGCACGGGCAACGCCAACGGCGGAGGCGCGGCTGACGGCGGAGGCATCAGCAGCGTGGACATCTTCAACGACGCCAGTACCATCACCTTCACCATCAATTCCACGCAGCCGATGGCGTCGTGGATTTTCTTCACGGTCCAGATCCAGAAGGTGGGAGCGCCGACCGGATACACCGGGTTCGCCAATCCGTGGGGACCGCAGATCGGTGTCAGCAGCGGAACGCACGCCCTGATCAACACCTGGGGCACGGGAGCCACGCCGTTCACCTTCGACGGGGCCAACTGGGTGGAAGGCACGGGACAAAGTTATGACGCGGGCGGGACGGGATCCACGTTCGCCACCGTGACGCTTGCGTTGAGCAGCCTGGGATTGAGCGTCGGAGACAGTTTCCATTTTGACGTGGTGTCGTCCTACACCAGCCCCACCGGCCAGAGCGCCTACGGCGCGTTGTTCAACACGTCGTGGCCCGCCGAATCGGACAACGCCTACACGCCATGGAACGGGACTTCCTATTACGACTCGGCAACGGACGCTGGCGGAACGCTCTTTGGAACAAGTGCCAGCCTTTACACGGTCATACCCGAACCGGCCACCATCACGTTGCTGGCCGCGGGCTTTGGGCTGTTGATGATGCAAAACCGTCGCATTCGTCGGTAATCCGTCCACCGCAGCGTAACCTCTTTGAACACCATGAAATTACACGCAGTTGTGTCGTCAGGAATCCTCACGGGACTCCTTCTCGCGTCAACGTTGGCGACGCGGGCGGACCTGATCACGTTTCAGGTCAACATGGGAGCGCAAATCGCCATGGGACGATTCAATCCCGACACCATGAACGTCGAGTGCCGGGGCGGTTTCCAAAGTCCCGTGCAATGGACGGGCGGCTTCCTTCTGACCAACAGTGTCGAGCAGCCGGAAGTGTACGTGGGCACTTACAACGTCACCAACACCGTCGCGCCGAATTTCATCCAGTACAAGTTCACCTACAACAACGGCACCTACGAACCGCGCACAGGTCTGGGCAACCGTTTTGTCGGCCTCACAGGGTCGCCGCAGACGTTGCCCGTGGTCTATTACGACGACCTGACCAACGCCATCACCAATTCCGTCACTTTCCAGGTGGACATGACGTCGCGCATCGGCCAGGGAACCTTCGATCCGAATTTCGATTACGTGACCGTGGCAGGGCCGTTTGCCCTGACCGAAGGCGGCCAGTGGGACGCGACTGCGGCTGTGCTCGATCCCATCGGCAACAACATTTACGCGGGCACGTATGATGTTGTGGACGGACTGGGCCGTTCCGTCGCCTACAAGTTCACCATCAACGGCGGCGGTGTCTGGGAAGGCAACGTGGGGCCGGACAACGGAAACCGCGTGTTCGTGCTGACCAACGATCCGACGCCGCTGGTGTTGCCCGTGGTCAACTTCAACAATCTGGCCGGCATCCTGTTCACGAATCAGGTGACATTCCTGTTGAACATGTCGTATCAAACGGCACTGGGCAGCAATTTCATCCAGGGCCTGGACACGGTTTCCGTGGCGGGCGATTTTCAGAATCCGGCCTGGAGTCCGGCGTCGGGATTGTTGACCGACAGCGGCACAAACGTCTATTACGGCACGTTCGACGCCATCGGGAGTAGCAACGTGGCCACGACCGTTTCGTTCCAATACGTCATCAACGGCCTGACGTGGGAGAATGACCTCTACGCCACGGGCAACCGCCAGTTCACCTTCACCGCCAATTCGAACACGAACCAGACGCTGGCGATGGCCTTTTACGGCAACGTGAACAACCTCGGCCAGGTGACGATCACGCCCGTCGGCGGCGATCAGGTATCGCTTTCATGGAGCCCCGGAACGAATATACGATTGCAGAGCCGCACGAATTTTGCCGCCGGCGACTGGGAGGACGTGCCGGACACTGAGGGCGAAAGCGCCAAGACTGTCACAACCGACGGGACAACGTTCTATCGCGTGACCGGCCCGTGATGTCGTTTGCCGTTGTTCCGGGCTGTATCGAGCGCGTGGGAGGACAAACGCCGCATTGGATTTGCGGCCATCACCCCTCAGAATGTTGTTTATGTTGAAACCGAGAAGTTTGATCGCGGCCCTCGTGGTGTCGTTCACGGTTGTCGCCTGTCTTGCGGACGATGAGTTCATTGCGGGCGCGGACATGTCGCATCTGGCCTACTTCGAATCCATCGGCATCACTTACCGTGAAAACGGCACGCCCAGGGACGCGTTTGAAATCCTCAAAGACCACGGGTTGAACTGCGTCCGGTTGCGATTGTTCACCAGCAGCCCGGCCCAGGCCGCGGCCAATCCCTACAACTACATCAACAACACCAACTACACGATCCCTCTGGCCATCCGCGCCAAAAACGCGGGATTGAAGTTCATGCTGGATTTTCATTACTCGGACACCTGGGCCGACCCCGGCAAACAGTCCCTGCCGCTGGCGTGGACGAACATGACGACGGCGCAATTGCGGACGCAAATACAGCAATACAGCAGCAACTGCATCGCCGCGTTCAAGTCGGCGGGTGCCATGCCCGAATACGTCCAGGTCGGCAACGAGATCACACAGGGCATGCTCTGGACCAACGGTTTTGTCAGCGGCAACAACAACGCCTCATGGGCCAATCTCGGAAATTTGTTGAAGTCCGCCATCGCGGGAATCAAAGGCGCGGCGGGCGACACGCCGCCGAAGATCATCCTTCACATTGACCGCGGCGGAGATTGGAACACGACACGCTGGTGGTTTGACAACATCACCACCCAAGGCGTGCCCTACG
>DAOLDN010000312.1:0-4772 GCA_035327385.1 Verrucomicrobiota bacterium
CGCGCAGGACATCAGCGACCGCACCATTCAAAACAGTGAATCGCAATGGGCGCGGGCGAAGTCCTTTGACACGTTTACTCCGCTCGGGCCGCATATTGAGACCAAACTCGACCCTCACGATTTGACCATCCAACTTTTTCAAAACGGCCAGTTGCGTCAGAACTCGCACACGGGCCAGTTGATCTTCAACTGCTACCAGATCGTCAGCTTCATCTCCACGAACATGACGTTGCTGCCCGGCGACGTGATCCTCACCGGTACCCCCAGCGGCATCGGACCCATCAAGAGCGGCGACAAACTGGAGGTGCGGATACAGGGGTTGTCGCCGTTGGTGAATGGCGTGAAGTGACGTCGCAAAGCGACAGAATTAACGCGAACTCAAGCCGGATGCATTTGTGATTCTTGGGAATTGAAGCTTCTCGGGTGTTTGAGGTTTGGAACGTGGTGCTTCACATGCCCGGCCTGCGGAAAACGTCGGGAGACGCAAATTTAGAAACCAGACCGAATCGTTCCCGAGCACCGTGTCACTCCCAACCCATAAGTCGCCCGCCCTGATACGTCACGAACGCCAGCACCCAAGCCAGAACGGCCATGTAACACCACTGAAAGATGGGCCATTTCCAGGAATTGGTTTCGCGGCGCACAACGGCCACGGTGCTCACGCATTGAAGCGCGAACACATAGAAAACCATCAACGTCACCGCCACGAGCGTCGTGAAAACGGGCCGTCCGTCGGGCCAAGTCTGCTCACGAACAGTTTGCGCGAGCGTCTGCACTCCCTCGTCGGAATCGTCACTGCCAACGTTGTAAACCGTGGACATCGTGCTCACAAAAACCTCGCGCGCCGCGAACGACGCCACGATGCCGATGCCAATCTTCCAGTCAAACCCCAGCGGCTTGATCACGGGCTCGATCAATTGCCCCATCCGCCCCGCAAAACTGTGACGCAACGCCTCGCCGGCCTCACTATTTCGCAAGGCTTGAAGTTTTGATTCATATTCGGCCACGCCATTCGTTAAAGCGATTTCTGTCAGTTGTGAACTTTTTAGCCAACTATATTGCGTCACTAACTGTTCCCTCTGTTCATCGAAGGTCCGCTCAATGGTTTCACCCCGGGGATACGTCGCCAGAAACCACAGCACGATGCTGATGCCAAGAATCACCGTTCCCGCGCGGCGCAGGAATAATTTCGACCTGTCCCACATGTGCCGCAGAATCACAGTCGGCACGGGGCGTTTGTAGGGCGGTAATTCCATGATGAGCATCGGCGTCTCGCCCTTGAGCAACGTCTTCTTGAACAGCCACGCCATCAACAGAGCGACAACGATCCCGAGCAGATACATTCCCAACATCGTCAAGCCGGGCAGACCAAGGAAACCAAAAACCTTCCTGTCCGGAATACACGCCGCGATCAGCAGCGTATAAACCGGCAGCCGTGCCGAACAACTCATCAACGGCGCGACCAGAATCGTCACCAATCTGTCCTTCGGACTTTCAATCGTGCGCGTGGCCATGATGCCGGGAATCGCACACGCAAACGAACTGAGCATGGGAATGAAACTCTTGCCGTGCAGTCCCACCTTGCTCATCAGGCGGTCCATGAGAAACGCCGCGCGCGCCATGTAGCCCGTGTCCTCCAGAAAACCGATGAACAGAAACAACATCAGGATTTGTGGAAGGAACACCACCACGCCGCCGACGCCCGCAATCACGCCATCCACCAGCAAATCATGCAAATCGCCCGGTGGAACCCAGCCCCCGATGATGTCACCAAGCCACGCCACGCCGGACTCCAGCCAGTTCATCGGATATTCCGCGAACGTGAAGATGCTCTGGAAGATGAACGCCATCACGGCCACAAAAATCACCGTGCCCCAGACCTTGTGCGTCAACACACGATCCAGCCTGTCGCTGAATGTCTCGCCGGGCGGGTCCAGCTCCGTTGTCACTTCACGCTGAATTTCCGCGACGCGCGCATAGCGCCACTCGATGGGCGCGCCACGCCAGTCAATGCCGTGCCCCTCCAGTCGTTTGCGCGAGGCCGCTACCGCGTCCTGGATATTCTTGGGATAATGCGCACTGCTCGACGCAAGCGCCTTCTCGTTGCTGAGAATCAACAGCGCCTCCGCCGTCGCCTGCATGCGGCGTTCCTTGAAAGTCTCCGCCAGCAAATCCGCAAGGCCCGTGGCTTCGATGCGGAACAATCCCGGCAATTGACAGAACAATTGCGGTTTGAACTCGCTGCGCTTCTGCACTTCGCCCAGATCCAGCGCGCCGAGAATCTCCGAGATCAACGCCTTCGCGCCAAGCCCCGTGCTGGCCACGATCGGCACGACGGGCACTCCCAACACTCCGGCAAGTTTCTTCGCGTCGATCGTGTGGCCCAGTCCCTCCGCCACGTCCACCATGTTCAACGCCAGAATCGTCGGATGCCCCAGTTCGATCACCTGCGTGGCGTAATAGAGATTGCGCTGGAGATTCGACGCATCCACCACCACCACGATCACGTCCGGCGCGGGCAATTCCGGCAAACGCGCCAGCAACACGTCGCGCGAAACCTGTTCGTCGAGGGAATTGGGGCTGAGACTGTAAGTGCCCGGCAGGTCCAGCACGCGGATGTTGGCATCGGCCGGAGTATGTTGCAGCCGGCCTTCCTTGCGTTCGACCGTGACGCCCGCGTAATTGCCCACCTTCGCGCGCAATCCCGTCAGGCGGTTGAACAATGTCGTCTTGCCGCAGTTCGGATTTCCGGTGAGCACAACGTAGGAAGCGCGCTTCCGGCTGGAAATGGATTTGTCGGGCGCGCTATTGGTCATACATCGCGCCGAGGTTAGCAGTTTTGGTGAACATCCGTTTGCGGCGGATTGCTATTCTTTGTCGGTGCATTGCGCCTTCAGGGAAGCTCCAGATTCCAAGCGCCAAGCTCCAAGCTCCAGAGAAACTTCAAATTTCAAGCACCAACAGCGCAAACCACCGGCGAACTGGAATTTTGGGCTTGGAACTTCTCTGGATGTTGGGGCTTGGAGTTTGGTGTTTTCCACGTGGGCACGCATCAATTCTGAGTCTTCACGTAGATTTGGTCCGCCTCGCTCTTTCGCAATGTGAGATTGTAGCCGCGCACCTTGATCTCCACCGGATCACCCAATGGAGCGAAACGCACCAGCTCGACCTTCGTTCCCAAGAGCAGACCCATTTCCATCAGACGCGGACGGCTTTCGGGCGGCAGTTTGATTTCGGCCACGGTGCAGACCGAGCCCAACGGCAGCGAAGTCAGGGGTTGAATCGTCGCAGTCATGATTTTGAACCGCGACCGTGCGCGGGATGTGCGCCAACAGGTTCAACAAGGATGGCCTCCGCCAGTTCCTGGCTGAGAGCGACGCGCGCGTTGCAAACCTGGCAGATCACGCTGGACTGGCGGCTGACCAGGCGCACGCGCTGGTCTTCGCCAAGGCCCATTTCTCGCAATCGGGCCATCACGTCGGGCGATGCGGCCAGTTGTTTCACGCAAACGACAGTGCCGGTTTTGACCTCCGACAGCGGGCACACGGAAGGCGCGGCGCATTCGCCGTCCAGACCGTTGCACTCTGAGGGCCGTTTGTTCATGACGCGGCAAAGTAGGTTGCCGTTGGATGCGTTGCAAGGTTGGATTTGCCGGAGAATTTGCTTGTGAAAGCCGCGTTCAGACGCTTCATTAAGGCCCGGTGGAGAGATGGCCGAGTGGCTGAAGGCGCTGGTTTGCTAAACCGGTATACCCCTTAAAAGGTATCGGGGGTTCGAATCCCCCTCTCTCCGCCAATCTTCTCAAGGAAACCTCTCACCGGTCATACAACGCGCATCCCGTCCTTTGGCAAGCGCTCATTATTCACTGAGCCTTGGAGCTGCCGGAACGTGAATAGGGAACATGGACCATCTGGATTCTGAAATCCTTGTTGCGTTGATAGCTTTTGACAGAAATTCGCAGTGTTGCTTTCATAAATGCATGGCAACAGAGGAACGTAAGAAGAACAGTCGCGCATACTGTCGTGCGCGCGGTCATTTGATACTCTGTTGGACCAAATCGCCCGTTATGAATATCACCGTTGTTCAGCTGATTCTCCTCCTCAGCGTCACATCTGCCTTAAACGCCGGTGACCAAGGGGTGTCGGTCCGGTGGACACTGGCGGGTTTTGATCGCGGGTATAATGCGGGACAAGCGTCCTATCTGTTGGACCTCAAGACTGCTCCAGAGACACCCGAGGGACGCGAGAAGGTAAGAGATTCATGGGACAAGTTCCAAGCGAGGGCAACCAAGTTGTTCACCTCGGCGCTGGAGATCGCGGAATCCAACCCGAAGTCCGAGGATGGTTTTGCCGCTGTGGAGTGGGTTCTCAAGCACGACGACGCCCATGACCTGTCGGTTGGATTGCAGGGACTCCAACTCGTCAGGGATCAGCATTCTGGAAACCCTCACATCGGATCTCTGATCGCGAACCTCGCCTATTCTCTCCGCGATGAGAGAAAACCAACTCACCAAGCGGCGCTTGATTTGCTCAAGGTTGTTGCTGAGACAAATCCCGACCGCATCGCCCGAGGTCAGGCGTTGCTCGGCCTTGCTGACATTGCGAAAGAGAAGTTCGAGAAGGCTGATTTCACTCGCCAGCCGGAGGTTGATCAACTTCTTGCCGAAACTCATAAGGCATATGAGTTGATCCTGCGCGATTACGGAGACTGTCCCTACCTGCGCACCTGCGGTATAAGCCCCCCAAGAAAGACCCTGGGAGAAGAGGCTACAG
>DAOLDN010000313.1:0-4767 GCA_035327385.1 Verrucomicrobiota bacterium
GTACTGCTCGACATCTCGTTGCCGGACAAAAACGGACTCGAAGTCATCAAGGACATCCAGGCGCTGAACCCGGGCCTGCCCATTCTTGCCGTCTCCATGCACGACGAGGCGCTCTACGCAGAACGCGTGCTGCGTGCCGGAGGCCGCGGCTACATCATGAAACAGGAGGGCGGCAAAAAACTGCTGGACGCCATCCGGCAGGTATTGAGTGGACAGATTTTCGTCAGCGAAAAAATCTCCGCGCGCATCCTGGAACTTTTTTCCGGTCGCCGTTCCGCGTCCACGTCGCCCGTGGAACGCCTGACGGACCGCGAGTTTGAAGTCTTTCAACTGATCGGCGAAGGCCACAGCACGCGAGATATCGCAGGCCGCCTGAAACTCAGCGTCAAGACCGTGGAAGTCCACCGCGCCAACATCAAGCTCAAGCTCAAACTGAAAAACGCCACCGACCTCGTCCGCCACGCCGTTCGCTGGATCGAAGCCGAGGGCAAACGATGACACAGCGCGAAAGGTCGGCGGTTACCTCTTGTGTTCGTTGATGCGCAACGCCGGTGAGCGTGCAACATTCTACCGCGCGCGAAACCCGGCTTTGCAATAAAAGTGAAGCCTTTGACAATGCGTGGTGAGTTCGCTGCCGTCTGAACTGAAACACTGGCGCGGACAGGATGTTTTTATGCTGGAAACGCTCTTATACCCCAAGGCCATCGCCATCATCGGCGCCTCCAGAAACCCCGACAAGGTCGGCTACGCCGTGCTGGCCAACCTCGTCAACAGCGGGTTCAAAGGCCCCATCATTCCCGTCAATCCCGGCACCGACGAAATCCTCGGACTCAAATGCTACAAATCTCTCAACGATTACAAGTCGCCGGTTGATCTGAGCATCATCATGGTCGCCGGCAAATACGTGAAGGACGCCCTCCACGACTCCATCAACGCCGGAGCCAAATCCGTCATCGTCATCACCGCCGGTTTCCGCGAAGTCGGCAAGGAAGGCGCGGACGCCGAACAGGAACTCGTGGACATCTGCCGCGCACACGGCATCCGAATGGTCGGACCGAACTGTCTGGGCGTGCTCAACACGGACAACAGCATGAACGCCACGTTCGCTCCGTCCGTGCCGCCTCCGGGAAAAATCTCCGTCCTCTCACAGTCCGGCGCGTTGTGCGTCGCCATCCTCGACTGGGCCGCCAACCAGAACCTCGGTCTGGGCAAGGTCATCAGCATCGGCAACAAGGCCGACCTCAACGAGGTGGATTTCATCCAGACCTTCGCGCAGGACAAGGAAACGCGAGTCATCGCCGGTTACCTGGAAAGCATCAAGGAAGGCGACAAATTCCTTCGCGTCGCCGAACAGGCGGCGTCCATCAAACCCGTCGTCATTCTGAAGGTCGGTGTCACACAGGCGGGCGCAAAGGCGGCGTCATCGCACACGGGCAGTCTTGCTGGAGCGGACATCGCCTACGGCGCGGCGTTCAAACGCGCGGGCGTCATCCGCGCCGAATCGTTTGAAGCGTTGTTTGATTACGCCACCGCCTTCGCCATGCAGCCGCTGCCCAACGGCGAACGCGTCGCCGTCATCACCAATGCCGGAGGTCCGGGCATCATGGCCGCCGACGCCGCCGAGAGTCTGGGGTTGAGACTCGCCACGCCCAGCAAAGCCAGCGACGCCGTGCTCCGGACGTTTCTGCCGACCTCCGCCGCGTTCGGAAATCCCGTGGACGTCATTGGCGACGCCGACCCGGACCGTTACACCAAAGCCTTCGAGGTCATGCAGGAGGACGAGAACATTGACGCCGTCCTCGTCGTCGTCACTCCGCAAAACATGACGCGTCCGCTGGAACTGGCGGAAAAACTCGGTGCGGCGCACAAGGGCAAAAAACCCGTCCTCGCCGCGTTCATGGGCGGAACGGAAGTCGCCGCCGCCAAGGAAAAACTGATGGCCGTGGGCATCCCGAATTATCCCTCGCCGGACCGCGCCATCACCGCGCTGCGGGCCATGTGCGATTATTCCGCGTGGCGACGCCGGCCGGCGCGCATTGTCACGCGCTTCCCCGTCAACCGCCGTCGCGTGGATCGCATCATCCACATGCAGGAACGCAGCGGCGGTGCGCAGATCGGCGAGGTCGAGGCCAAGGAAATTTTGCGGGCCTACGATTTCAACGTCCTCAGCGGCCAGCTCGCCCGCAACAGCGACGAGGCCGTGGAAATCGCCGAACGCATCGGCTACCCCGTTGTGTTGAAAATCTCCTCGCCCGACATCATCCACAAATCCGACTTTGGCGGCGTGCGCATCAATCTCGCGAACGCGGAACAGGTTCGCGACGCGTTTGATCTGATGATGCTGCGCATCCAGCGCAAGGCGCCGAACGCGCATCTGCGCGGCGGGTTCGTCGAGAAGATGGGCCAGCGCGGTCGCGAGGTCATTCTCGGCATGACGCGCGATCCGCAGTTCGGGCCGATGTTGATGTTCGGTCTCGGCGGCATTTTCGTCGAAGTGATGAAGGACGTGACGTTCCACCTCGCGCCCATCACCGCCGAGGAAGCCATGCAGATGTTGAAGGGCACTCGTTCCTACGCGTTGTTGCAGGGCGCCCGGGGACAATCGCCGGTGGACCTCGACGCCATCGCCGGAGCGCTGCAACGCATCAGCCAGCTCGCCACCGATTATCCCGAAATCAAGGAACTCGACATCAACCCGTTCATCGTCGGCCCCGTGGGAGTTCAGGCCTACGTCGCCGACGCGCGAATGACACTTTCCACAGTCGCAACCTCCGACCCTCACCATGAGTAAACCGATCACTTACGACCCTCAGTGGCAGGAGGCTTACCAGTCTCAAATCTGCACCGCGGACGAAGCCGTCAAAAAAATCCGCCCTGGCCAGCGCATTTTCATCAGCACCGGCGTCGCCGAACCGCTCGGTCTGGTCACGGCTCTCACGCGTCGCGCCACAGAACTGCCCGACACCGAGATCGTCCACCTGCTCACCTTCGGCGAGGCGCCCTACGCGCACCGCAGCATGTCCCAATACTTCCGCGTGAACAGTTTCTTCATCGCGGAAAACGTCCGCGACATCATCCAGGAGGGCCTCGGCGATTACACACCCATTCATCTGTCCGACATTCCGCGCCTCTTCGACAGCGGCCAGCTTCCCCTCGACGTGGCGTTGATCCAAGTTTCGCCTCCGGACAAGGACGGCCTTTGCAGCCTTGGCGTCTCGGTGGACATCGTCAAAAGCGCCACCGCCAACGCCGCGCTCGTCATCGCCCAGGTCAATCCGCTCATGCCGCGAACGCTCGGCGACTCCTTCATCCACGCCTACGACATTGACGCGCTCGTGCCGGCCGAAGAACCGCTGATAGAAATCCAGTCGCCGGAAATCTCCGACACCACGCGCCAGATCGCCGAACACATTTCGTCGCTCATCGAGGACGGTTCAACGCTCGAAATCGGCATCGGCAAAATCCCGCAGGCCCTGGTGGGATTCCTCAAGGACAAGAAGGACCTCGGCATCCACACCGAAATGATCTCCGACGACATCCTCGACCTGATCGAATCCGGAGTCATCACCGGCGCGCGCAAGACTGTGGATCGCGGCAAGATCGTGGCCAGTTTCTGCCTTGGAACGCGAAGGCTCTACGACTTCGTTGACAACAATCCGATGTTCGCGTTCCACCCGACCGAATACGTCAACAGCCCGTTCATCATCCATCAACAACACAAGATGGTGGCCATCAACACGGCACTGGAAGTGGACCTCTCCGGCCAGGTCTGCGCCGATTCGTTGGGCGAGAAATTCTTTTCCGGCGTCGGCGGCCAGGTGGATTTCAATCGCGGCGCCGCCAAGGCGCCCGGCGGCAAGGCCATCATCGCATTGCCCTCCACCGCAAAAGGCGGAACGGTTTCACGCATCACCACGCGGCTCAGTCCCGGCGCGGGTGTTGTGACAACGAGGGCCGGAGTCTATTACGTCGTCACCGAATACGGCGTCGCCTATCTCCACGGCAAAAGCGTCCAGGAACGCGCGCTCGCCCTCATCAGCATCGCCCATCCAAAATTCCGCGCAGACCTGGTCCGCGAAGCCATTGAAGCCAAATATCTCTCCGCCGCCATGGCGGACAAGGAAGGCAAAATCCTCGTGGGCCCCAAGGAACTGCGCACCACCTATCTGCTCAACGACGGCTCATTGCTCAACTTCCGCCCCATCCATCCGACCGACGAGCCATTGATGCGCGACCTGTTCTACAAACTGTCCGAGGCGACGATTTACTATCGCTTCATGAGCCGCCAAAAACGCATCTCGCGCCACCAGATACAGGACTTCGTTTACATTGATCACCGCAACGACGTGACCATCGTGGGCACCGTGCCTGCGCCGCAGGGCGAGGAAATTCTCGCCGTCGGCAGCTACTACCTGGACAAGAAAACGAACCTGGCCGAGGTGGCGTTCGTCGTCAGCGACAACTGGCAGAACCACGGCATCGGAACGTTTTTGTTGAAGCACCTCATGCGCATCGCCCGCCGCAACGGCATCCGCGGATTCACCGCCGAAGTGCTCACTGAGAACAAACCCATGCAGGCCGTCATCAACAAATCCAACTGCAAAGTCCGCAGCAAGATCGTCGGCAACGTCCACAGCTACGAGATGGATTTCGAGTAAGCGCCGCGCCGCATTTCGTTTCGCGCGCCACTCTTTGCACACCGCAAATCTTCCTGCCACGCGTCAGCGTCTTGGAGTGCGGTGGCCCTCCACCGCTTTTCTCTCGCGG
>DAOLDN010000314.1:0-4766 GCA_035327385.1 Verrucomicrobiota bacterium
CCGTGGGGGTCACAACCATTCGTGCGTCCATTGGCGGCATCTCCAGAGCGGCGACCATTACGGTGACAAACCCGGTGATCACGGTTGGCGACTTCCGCACACGTCAGAGCGGCACTTGGACCAATCGCACTGCGGCATCAGGCACATGGGAACGTTGGAACGGTTCATCCTGGGTCAACGGCTTTCACCCTACAAACACGGCAGCCGGCAACATCACCATCCGTGACGGCCATACCGTGACCATAACTGCTCCAGTGACGAACGATCAGGTGACGGTGGCGACAGGTGGCCGTGTGGTGGTGAACAACGTCACATGGACCGTTGCAAACGGTGCGGGCACGGACCTTACCGTTCACGGGACATTGCGGGTGGCTGGCAACTCTGGGAATGTCGCGCCAACGGGGACCATCTCGTTTGAATCGGGCGGCATCTACGAGCACGCACGGCTGACGGGAAGCATTCCCACGGCGGCATGGAACACGAATTCCACGTGCTCCTTGATGCTCACCAACATCAGTTCGGGAGCCTGGGGTGTATTGGGGACATCTCAGACTTTTGGAAACATCTCGATTCTGACCAGCGGCGGGTCGGGTTCGGGCTGGTTATTGACCAACATCTCTTGTGTGGGAAACTTCACGCTGACCAACGGCTCCAGCCGTCATGCAATTCTGGCGAACTCCAGCGCGGCGAGAACTCTGACCATTGGCGGGGATTTCGTGATGGGTGCCGGCACGCTGGATTTGAGTTCCAGTTCCGGTTCGGGTTCCATCCGTGTCGGCGGCAACTTCGTTCACAGCTCCGGCGCGATCACGGAAACCGGATCCGGCACCGGACATGTTGTGTTCACGGGCACTGCTCCTCAGAGCTACACGGGTGGAGGTGGAATGACCAACAACGTTCACTTCTCGGTCAATAGCGGCGCCACATTGTTGATGGGCACAAACCTCGTGGGCCTCGGCAGCAGCGGCAATTTCACCAATCAAGCTGGCGGCACTTTGGGTGTTGGCCACCCTCAAGGCATCGTATCGAGCGGCACTTCCGGAAACATCCGGGTCACTGGCGTTCGCACGAACAACGCCGCCGGCAATTATATCTACAACGGTGTGACCGCGCAGGTGCCGGGCAACGGACTGCCCGCCACGGTGAACAATCTGACCATCGCCAATCCCGCCGGTGTCACCATCAACAGCACACACGTGGTGAACGGCACCTGTAAGGTGACCTCGGACGGCCTTCTTCTGGGCAATGGAAACATCAATGGCCCGATCGTGTTCAATGGGACCGTTTCTCCCGGCACGAGTGTCGGCACGCTGTCCACCGGCCCACAATCCTGGTATGGCGGCGGCAGTTACATTTGGGAGTTGAGCAACGCCACGGGCACCGCAGGATCGGGTTACGACCGGATCAATGCAGGAGCCAATCCCATCGCCATCAATGCCTCGAGTGCAAACAAGTTCAGATTGAAACTGGTGACGCTGAACGGGTCGTCACCCGGCATGGCGGCCAACTTCAATCTCAACAGCAATTACGTCTGGACGATTGCCTCGGGCGGCAGCCTCCAGGGTTTTGACACGAACAAATTTGAAATAGACGCGTCCGCATTCCAGAATCCGATTGGTTCCGGCACATTCAGTCTTGAACAATCCGGCGGCGATCTTCGGCTCAGGTTCTCGTTTGTTGCTGATGAACTGGCCGTTGCCACCGCGGCGTTGCCTGCCGGCGACGTGGATGTTCCCTACACCGCAACGCTTGCAGCCAGTGGTGGCGTTCCGCCATATCAATGGGCCATCGTTGGAGGATCGCTGCCGCCCGGTTTTGGGATACAAACCGGCAGCGGTTCCATCACCGGCACTGTGGCGACCGCCGGTACGTACTCTTTCACGACGCAGGTGACCGACGCGGACAGCCCGCCGCAAATCGCAACGAGATCGTTTGATCTGGTCATTGCACCGCCGCCGCCCATCTTGGTGGTGACCAACGGCACAAACGCGTTCACCTCCTATTACGCGGAGATTCTAAGAACCGAGGGACTGAATTCCTTCACACTCAGAGACGTGTCCTCCGTGACACCGGCCACACTGGCCAAGCACGATGTTTTGATACTCGGCCAGATGACGTTGACAGCGACGCAGGTGACGACGATCAGCAACTGGGTGGTTGGAGGCGGAAACCTGATTGCGATGCGACCGGACAAGAAACTGGCGGGACTCCTGGGTTTGACGGATGCGGGCACGACGTTGTCCCAGGGGTATTTGCGAGTGAACACCACCAACGGCCCGGGCAAGGGCATTGTGGCTGAGACGATTCAATATCATGGTGCGGCGGATCGTTACACACTGAACACGGCCACCAGCTTGGCCACGTTGTACTCAACTGCGAGCAATGCGACCGTAAATCCTGCGGTGACAGTCCGCAGTGTCGGCGGCAACGGCGGTCAGGCGGCGGCGTTCACCTTTGATCTGGCGCGTTCGGTTGTTTACACGCGGCAGGGCAATCCCGCCTGGGTCGGAGATGAGCGTGATGGAATCGCACCGCTGCGGTCCAGCGATCTGTTTTATGGTAACAAGGCGGGAGATCCGCAGCCGGACTGGATTGATCTCAACAAGGTGGCCATTCCCCAGGCCGACGAGCAGCAACGACTGCTGGCCAATATGATCATCTCCATGAATACCGACAGGCGATTGCTGCCGCGTTTCTGGTACTTCCCGCACGGACACAGGGCGGCCGTTGTCATGACGGGTGACGATCATTCGTGGGGCGGCACGGCCGGTAGATTTGACCAATACATCTCCTATAGCACTCCCGGCGGTTCGGTGGATGACTGGGAAACGATCCGAAGCACATCCTATATTTGGACCAACACGCCATTGACTGATGCGCAAGCCTCCGCTTACGACGCCGCAGGGTTTGAAATCGGGCTTCATCTGGACACGGGTTGCGCAAACTACACGGCAGCGTCCCTGAACGCTTTGTTCACCAATCAGTTGACCCGTTGGAAGGCGCAATTCCCGAATTTGCCCGCTCCCACCACGCACCGGATGCATTGCATTGTCTGGAGCGGCTATACCACCCTGCCGGAGGTGGGACTTGAGCATGGGATAAGGCTGGACACCAGCTATTACTACTGGCCGTCAAGCTGGGTGGCTGACCGTCCGGGCCTGTTCACGGGTTCGGGTATGGTCATGC
Source organism: Verrucomicrobiota bacterium (assembly GCA_035327385.1). Lineage (GTDB taxonomy): Bacteria > Verrucomicrobiota > Verrucomicrobiia > Limisphaerales > JADLHS01 > DAOLDN01. Next base: position 3,187 of record DAOLDN010000314.1, read on the forward strand.
GCTTTGCGACCACCAACGGGGTGACGCTGGATGTGTTCCAAGCCAACACGCAAATGACCGATGAATCCGGTCAGACTTATCCTTTTACGTCGGACACCCTGCTGGACCGGGCACTGGGGCCAGAGGGGTATTATGGATTCTTCGTGGCCAACATGCACACGGACTTCAACACGCCCCCGTACACAACATGGTCTGATGCGATCATCCAGTCCGCCCAAAGTCGTGGAGTGCCCGTCATTTCCTCCCGTCAACTGCTCACATGGCTGGACTCGAAGAACGACTCCTCGGTCAAATCCATTCAGTGGACCAATGACACGTTGAGCTTCTCGGTTGTGGCACATTCGGCGGCCCGGGGGTTGCAATTAATGGCGCCTGTCCCGACCGGTTACACAGTTGCGGCGCTGACCCTCAACGGCTCTGCTACAAACTACGTCTTTCAGACCGTCAAGGGTGTGCTTTATGCGGTGTTTACAGCCGCCAACGGTGACTATCAGATTCAGTACGTCCCGGATACCACTCCGCCCGTCGTTGACTCCGTCACTCCGGTGGAGAATGCCGGGGGCGTCAGCACCAGCGCATCGGTGAATGTTAAATTCAGCGAGGCAATGGATGTGTTCCGGATCACCACAAATACGTTCTCGTTGCGCAATGCATCGAACGCGATTGTCGCGGCGACGGTTGCATACAACGAGTCGGATTACACCGCCACGCTGACGCCGGGTGCGCCATTGGCCATCGGAACGCGCTACACAGCCACCGTGAAGGGCGGGACGGAGGGAGTCTTGGACGTTGCTGGAAACCCTCTGGACTCCGACTTTGTCTGGTCGTTTGACGTGGTGCCGGGTGTTGAACGCACCTTGGGTAACACGAACAATGGGAACAGTTCCGATGTGATCTGGTTTGAAGGGCCGTGGATCAACGCCTTCCGCGTGCAAGCAAACACCAATCTGACGCTCACGGCGTTGCACGCAAAAGTCGGCGGAGTCGCCGGCAAATATAAGTGTGCAGTTTACGCCGGCAACGCCACCCAGCCTCTTGGTTTGCTGGGCCAATCCGAGGAAGTCAGCAGCCCGACAACCGATTGGCGGACCTTCCCGTTGAATGCAGCGGTTGTGGTCACCAACGGTCAGTACTACTGGCTTGCGGTCTGGTCAGATGATCCGAACGCCACCATCTATTACACCGACACTCTCGGAACTGTCCGTTGGGAGCCTTATGCGTACGGTCCGTGGCCCAATCCCATTGACACCACGAGCGGAGGCAACTTCACCTACTGCATGTATGCGTCGGGATACGTCGCTCCCGCCATCGAATCCATCTCGGTGACGCCCACCAACTCCCTATTGATGGTCGGAGGCTCAAAACAGTTCACCGCGACCGCCACATACTCCAACGGCATCACTCAAAACATCAGTGGTCAGGCGACGTGGGTTTCCACCAACATCTCGGCAGCCACAATCAATCCTGGCGGCCTTGCTCAAGGGCTGGCGATTGGCACAACGCGAATCTCCGCCACGCTCGGCGGGGTCACGGGCAGCACGATGTTGACGGTGACCGTTTCAAATGCCGCAGTGTCGCTC
>DAOLDN010000315.1:0-4756 GCA_035327385.1 Verrucomicrobiota bacterium
TATCACAACTAGACGACCATGGGCCACACGCGACTAGGAACATTGCCCGCGACGCGAAGCTGGAACGAAGTGGTCGGCTTGGTGGCAGAGGGGGCGGATGCGGCGCGGGTGGCGGAGGCGACAGCGAATGCGTGGCGGCTGGCGTTCGCGAAGGTGCAAGGGGATGTCGGTTTTCGCGAGGCGATCTGGTGGATGACGCAATTGGGCGTGGCCGCCGCGCAGAAAAATCCGATGGATCACCTGGCGGCGCTCGGACTGGAGATTGGAAAGAGCGAGTCGGTGGTTGAGGTGGCGATGGCGCTGGCGAACGCGATGGACGAGCGGATTGACGGCAGCGGGAAACGCTCGGACTTCGGCGAACTGGCGGAGCGGTCATTGATCGCGGTGGTGACGGAAAATTTGCAGGAGCGGATGCCTACGCTGCTGCCATCCAGCGCGCAGGATCTGAGTTCCGCTCTGGGAAAGCTGGGGAGCGTCAAGGAGTTCGGCCAGCTTTCGCGTAGTTTCTTTCAAAAGCTCACCAACGAGTGTCTGAATTATTTCCTATCGAAGACGATGCCGGCCCAAGTGGGAGCGTCGCGCCGATTTGCCACCGCCGGACAACTGGAAGGATTTGAAAAGGCACTGGCGACGCATTGCTGGGAGGCGTCGGAGATCGTGGAGAAATTCAGCGGCGAATGGCTGTCGAAGAATCGCTACGAGGGCGGCGGCAAAATTGACCGGGAGACGGCGGAGAAGTTCGGCTGGTTTTCGCTGAGGAAGATGCAGTTGGAACTGGAGACCCGCGCACGGAAACATGGATAACCTATTCATCATTCCATGCGGGGGGCAGTCGCCAGTCAAAGGTGGACTGGACGGCGCGGTCGTATTGCCGTTGAACCTGTGGACGCCGCAGAAGAGCCGCCCGGATTACCTGCGGCTGGAGCTGGAAGATTTACACGGGAAGCTGTTCAAGCCCGTGCCCAAGCAGTTCGAGGACCTGCTGGAAATCGCCACCTACGTTTATTGTGCGGACCAAGCAACGTCGCGCGGCGGGCTGGATGTGGACACGTTCGGTGGCCGGTGGCGGCGGCGGTTTCAATTCCACATTCCCGTGCGCGAGCCGGATTTGTGGAACTCGGCGGAGATGCAGAAGGCGCTGGCGGACACGCTGGGATTTCTTTCGGACGATGTATTCGAGTTCACGTTCACCGCCGCCAAGCACGCGCCGGGAATGCAGCACTACCTGCCGGGACTCAAGGACGATAATTTCCGCGGTGAACCGCAACAGGTCGTGATGTTCTCCGGCGGGTTGGATTCGTTATCCGGCGCAGTGGAGGAGGCCGTGCGTTGCAAGCGCCGCCTGATGCTGGTGAACCATCGTCCGACGGACAAACTGAACAACGTGCATCGCCGGCTGGAAGCGCTGCTGGCGGAAAAGGCGGGGAACTTTGCGCCGACGCATCTGCACGTCCACATCAACAAGAACAGCCACCTGAACAAGAATTACACGCAGCGGACACGGTCGTTCCTCTACGTCGCCATCGGGGCGACGGTGGCGCAGATGCTCGGGCAGCGGAACGTGCGGTTTTACGAGAACGGCGTGGTGAGCCTGAACCTCCCGGTGTGCGCCCAAGTGCTGGGGTCGCGCGCCACGCGGACGACGCATCCGCGCGTGTTGCAGGACTACGGGAATGTGCTGGGGTTGGTGGCCGGCGAGAAATTCACTGTGGAGAACCCGTTTATCTGGGAGACGAAGGGCGAAATCGTCGAGCGGATTGTCAAAGCGGATTGCGCGGAATTGATCGGCCACTCGGTGAGCTGCGCGCACACATTCAGCTTCTCGAACGATCATCCACATTGCGGCACGTGTTCGCAGTGCATTGACCGGCGCTTTGGCGTGATTGCCGCCGGAGCGGAGGCGTTCGATCCGGCGGCGGGGTATGCAACGGACATTTTCACGGGAGCAAGGCCGCAGGAGGAGGACCGCATGATGATGGCCCTCTATCTCGAACGCGCCAAGCGGGTGGCCAACATCAAGGGGGCGGCGGAAATCATCACGCTGTTTCCCGAAGTAGTGCGCACGCTGAAATTCCTGGGCGGGTCGCCGCTGGCGGCGGCCGAACAGGTGGTGGCGCTGCACAAGCGGCATGGGGCGGAGGTCAAGCGGGTGCTGGAGGAAATGCTGAAGCGCTACAGCGCGAAGATCGTTGACCGGAGCATTCCGAAGGACTGCCTGCTGCGAATCGTTTACGACTCCGGCCCTGCGGAAATGCGGCCTGAACCGGCCAAAAAAATCCAGAGGGCGCAGGAAACGCCGCTGGCGGAAAAACAGGACGAGCGATGGGAGCGAGAGGAATTGTCCAAGGACACCTTCCGCCTGGCCTACGGTCACAAGGCGTGGAGTCTGGTGTTTGCCGGCAAGCGGGATGTGCTGATTGATGAACGGGCTGTGAAGCTAATTGAGCATCTACTCAAGAACCCGCCGGACGAACCGATTCACGCGACGGAACTGGAAAAGTGCGTGGACGGACATCCCGTGCTGGACGGTGTCGGCCGGATTGGGCAGGCCGAGGATTTCGGCCATGTGCCGGTGGCGCTGGGGTCAGTGGGCGGCGTCATTGAGGAGGCGTCGGGGCGGAAACTGGCAGGGAAAAACACGCTGCCGGCGTTGCGGGCGAAGGTTGTGGAACTGAAGGCGGCGAGCGAGGACGAGTTGCTGCCCGAGGAAGAGCGCGAGGAAGCCCGGCAGGAGTTGGCGAGTCTGCTCAAGGCCCAGTCGCGGGGCGGGAAATTTGCGGACGCAGCGAGCCGGTCGGCAGAACGGGTGCGGAAGCAGATCAAGACTTTCATCAAGGAAATGAAGACCGCGAAGGGTAGCCGGGGGCAACCAAACATGGTTTTGCAGGCATTCGGAAAACACCTGGAGGATCATCTCTGGCTGCCATCAGTCGGAGCAAAGAACCGCATCGGCGCAGCGGGCAGGCCGGGATGTTTCACGTATGAGCCGCCCAAGGGTGTGCACTGGCGCGACTAGATTTCTTACCTAAACCTCACGAAAGAACGCGAAGGATAACCCCTTCGCGTTTTTTTTGCCCGGAAAGGATTTTTCCGCCGCCGGAAAGGATTTTTCCGCCCATGCCTTATGCCGGGGCGAATGGATCGCCACGAAAACCAAAACGGAAATCGCAATGGCAGAGAACCGAAGAATGGCAGCGGCGCGAGTGCTCAAGGGCATAACGCAACGCCAACTGGCCGAACTGGTCGGCACGCGCGAAATCGAGATTTCACGAATCGAGACCGGTCGTGTCACGCCTGACGCGGCGATGAAAGAACGCATCGCCCTCGTGCTGGGGAAACCAACCTTCGAACTCTTTAACGCCTAGCCCCTGGAGAAAACGCGCATGAAGACAGAACTGAACATTCCCATCGCCGCCCCGCCGGACACGGCCGTTGAACCGTTCATCAACAAGCGCGAGGTGGCGAAGCGCCTCGGCAATACCACGCGCACCGTGGACAACATGATGCGACGCGGGATGATCCCCTACTACAAGCTGGGCTACCGCGTCGCCTTCCGCTGGAGCGAAATCCAATCCCATCTCGCGCAGACGTGTCGCATCTGCCGGTGATTCACGGGCCACCACTAGACACGCGAACCGGCAATCCCATTTCGGTCAACAAACATCAACAACAACAAAACGAAAGATACAACTATGGCACTATTCGAAACATTCCTGAGCCTGCTGCTCATCGGCTGGCTGCTGTTCCTCGGCTACTACTTCGGCAAATCGCTGGAGGACTACATCGAGGACAAGTCGAAGAAAGCAGCCAAACGCGAAAACCAAAACAAGGAGGGCCAGAGCAAGTGAACTCCCGGCGCAAGGGCAAAGTCGGTGAGCGCGAGTTCGCAGCGCTGTTGCGCGAGCACGGGTTTGACGCCCGGCGCGGCCAACAGTTCTGCGGCTCGCCCGATTCCCCCGACGTGGTCAGCGACGCGCTGGCGTGGCTGCACGTCGAGGTGAAGCGGGTGCAAAACCTGAACCTCACCGATGCCTGTGCGCAGGCCGAAGGCGATTGCGGCGGCAAACCGTGGGTCGTGGCCCACCGCCGCAATCACGCGCCGTGGCTGATCACGATGCGCGCCGAGACTTTCTTCAATTTCCTCCGCGGCGTGTTGCCGCCGGAGGAGCAACGGAAACAACAACAACAAAACAACAGCACAGTAAAATTATGAGTAACCTCACACTGACAAGCAAAGACGGCGGCGACTTCAAGCCGCATCCCGAAGGCATCCATCCCGCCGTGTGCGTGGATGTGATGGATATGGGCCTCGTTGAAACGGAGTTTCAAGGGGTCAAGAAAATGGTCAACAAGGTGAAGCTCGTTTTCGAGAGCGAGCAGAAGACCGAGGACGGCAAAGCCTGCACCGTGTCGAAGAACTTCACGGCGTCGCTGCATCCGAAAGCGAAGCTGGCGGAGTTCCTGGGCAAGTGGCGCGGTCGGCCCGTGACGCCGGGCGAAACAATTGATCTCGCCAAGCTCATCGGCGCGAGTTGCACGCTGGTCATCAGTCACCAGCAAAACATGGCCGGCAAGACGTACGCCGCGATTGATGCGGTGAGCAAGCCGACCAAGAAGGTTGCACCTTCTGGCCAATATGATCCGGCGGCAACGCGCCAGCGTTACGCCGATTGGAAGGCGAAACAATCGGGTGCGCCGGTCGCACCCGCACCGCAGGCCGCCGCGCCTGCACCGTCCAAAAGTCCTGCACCCGCGC
>DAOLDN010000316.1:0-4754 GCA_035327385.1 Verrucomicrobiota bacterium
AACCTGCGGTTGGGTGAACTGGTCGCCATCGTCCGGCAGAACCAGAAGTTCTATGACGACTTCTGCGCGTATTTGAAAGACCGTGGTTTTTCTGATGTCCACCATTTCATCAGCGAGCCGTCGGACTCCAAAGCGACACGAGTTATCAAGGATTATCTGGCCCGGCAGAGCGAGGTACAATTGCTCGACGGCCTTGCCAGACCTTACAAGGATTCGACAGCGCGCTGGTATTTTCTCGCGTGGATTCTTCGTGACGCACCCGCTCAACGGCTTCAACCGTTGCTCGCCTCTGTCGAAGGCGCATCGATGGATGAGAGGCGCGCAAATCTTCTCAACCAGCTTCGCAAATTCGTTGGCCCACTGTTCCCGCAAGCGGAGAGTTGGTCTTGGCCCGCGCTGTCTGAAGTGATGCTGGCGCGGCTGGAAGGCAGCCGCCGTGCGTTGAAGGGAACGAAGTTCGAGGAGCTTGTCCGCCGGGCATTGCGGAAAGTTTTCGAACGACATTCCGTTCAGCTCGAAATCGGCGAGAGCGAAAAGCGGATCAACGAGGAAACGTTCGATGTGCAAATCATCGGAAAGAAGAAAACGATTCTCGTGCCGGTCAAGACTCGCGAGACGATGGGCGGCGGTCACGCTAATTTGTTCACACGGGATATCTTCAAGGCGATTTCAGTGGCACATGAGAACGGATACGAGTGCGTGCCTGTCATCATTGCAGAGTCGTGGGGCGGCGACTTGAAGTCGCTCCATTGCGAGCATTGGATTTATCTCCAGGTGAATCCGAACCAGATTGAAGCCATCGAGCCGATGCTCGAAGAAGAAGTGACGAAGCTCGTCCGTTTCTTCAAGCGGTTCGTCTGATTCACACTAGGCCAAACGCCAGTTGGCTTTTCTCCAACCGCTTCTTGGCGAGCGCACAGTATTTCTCGCTGCAATCAATCCCTGTGAAATGCCGCCCCAACTGCTGGGCCACCATTGCCACCGTTCCGCTTCCCATGAATGGGTCGAGCACCAAATCATTTGGCCTAGTTGCGGCTTGCACACAGGTTTCAACCAGCTTTTCCGGGAACACGGCGAAATGCGCTTCCGGAAATTTCGACAATGGAATCTGCCAGACGGTGCGCTTGTTTCTGCCGAGCGGATGAAACGCCTGATCCCAGCGCGCAGTGTGGAGGTTGGGATTACCGCCGTTCTTACCCTGCTCAGGTGTGCCGCCGCGCTTTCCGAAATGACCACGCCCGCCCATCATTCGGCTTTTCTCCGTGAATGTGACGTGCGGTTCGCGAATCGCGTCGGCGTTGTAGAAATAGTCCGGCGACTTCGAGAACATGAAAACGTATTCGTGATCCGTCGTCGGGCGGTTTTTGATCGAAGCAGGCATGGCGTTGGTTTTGTGCCAGATGATGTCGGACCGGAGTATCCAACCGATGCTTTCCATCGCGAACACGACGCGCCACGGCATTCCCAGCAACCGCCCGTCCTTGTACTTGTCGCCAAGATTCAACCACAATGTCCCATCCTTTGCCAGCACACGGAAACACTCGCGGAAAACGCCCGCCAGTTTCTGCACATAAACTTCTGGAGACGCCTCGTTCCCGATTTGCAGCCCCGCGCCGTAGTCCCGCTGTTGGTAGTAAGGCGGGCTCGTGATGATCGCGTTCACCGACTCCGGCGGCAGCGCACGCAACGTGGACTCCGCATCGCCGCAAATAATCGCGTCCATGTAATTGCCAATCGTCACTGAACGGATGTCGGCGGATTGCGCTTCCTCGCGGAGAACATGCACCGAGTGATGCCGCGTTAGCGAGTAGGTGACTTTCTTTGCTTTGCGCATACCGAAAATTACAATGGCAGAAGAATTCGGCCAAGCCGATTATGGGGTTGTGCATTCGCCGGACGCAATGCTTTGGAGGACACAGGCTGGAACACCGCCAACACCTGTGCCTCCTCAGCATCGTCGGGCGTCGTTTGACACCCGTTACGTCCGCACCTTGCAGGTCCAGTTGGGGTAATCATCGCCTTTGTGACGATTGTTCTCCCACTGCAAGGGTTGGAGATTGTCCAGATCGTCGCCGCCGCCTTTGGCGACAGGCCTCTTGTGGTCAATCTCCCAGCCGTATTGCTCGGTCTTGCCGTGTTTCTCGCGCTGAATCATCGCTCCACAAGTGTCAGTTCGGTAGCTTGGGTAGCCCGGTATCTCGGTCGCCTTTTGCCAGACCGCTTCAACCGTCTTGTCGTCGAAGGATTCGCCGCGAGTATTTGTGTTTGGGTTTCGTGCCATTGCTCTCACCTCCCCCCTGGCTAATTGGTTGTTAATGTTTCTTGTCCTTGGGCGGATACGGGTCTCGCCCGTAACTATCCTTGTCGCGGATTTTTCCATCCCGGCCATGAATCACGACCTCCGCTCTTTCCCGACGGGCAATCCGCGTCGCGTCTCGGATCGCCCGTTCTTGGGTTGGCTGAAGCGAGGAAGCGCGTTCGTTTCCTTCGCCTTTGACCGCCCAACTTCCATCAGGCCGTCTTACGACATGCTGGTTCTTTGCCATTGCTCTCACCCCCTTTCACTGTTTGTCAAATAGAACATGCGCGGAACATGGTTCAGTTTATAGAACCAGTCAAGCATACAGAACCGAGCTTGTTCACAGGTTTGACATACCAAACCGCTGGCCGTAGGCTTTGGCGTATGAACGTAGGCCAAAAGATCAGAGCATTGCGGACGGAAGCAGGCGTGACTTTGCCGGATTTGGCCGAGAAAGCTGGGGTGTCAAAGGGATTTCTGTCGCAGCTTGAAAACGATGAGAAGGCCAATGTTTCCCTCGACACACTCGCCAAGATTGCCAAAGCACTCGGTGTCAGCATTGGCGGATTGCTCGGACTCGAAGCGGCACGCGCCAAGCAAGCAACTCAGGAGGTGGTCGATCCAGAGCTTGAGAAATACATTCAAGAGCGCCAAGACGCGGGCAAGCCGATTCCGCCGGACGTACTCCGGTCGCTTGTTGCGTTGAAGGAGCGGCGTGGCGTGGCAAAGAAGTCAAAAGAGGATTGGGCGTTCCTGTGCGACTCCATTGAACGGGTTCACTTGAAGAAATGAGCGCGCAAAGCCAAGCCCGCTACGTAAAGATCGGGAAGCGAGTTTGGTCGCACAAATCGGTCTTGGCCCTGCTCGACAGCGCGAACGGAACGGCTGACCCCGAAGCTTTGATACGTGAATCCGCTCCCCGAAGCTTTGATACGTGAATCCGCTCGGCGGCTCGTGGGGCAGGCTTTGGCGCTGCAATGGCCCGGCCCACCTTACGATCCGAAAATCCTCGCGGGTTTGCGGGACATTGCCGTTGAGCCAAGGAACGAGAACATCGGGGCTGAAGCGCGCATCCTAGCAAAGCCCGATGGTTCACTGCTGATCCAATACGATCCCGCCAAAGCGAAGGCGAGAGTGAATTTCTCCGTCTGTCACGAGATTGCTCACACGTTCTTTCCTGATTGCTTTGAGACAGTTCGCCACCGCAGCTGCCCTGACGGCAACTTCGAACTCGAATGTCTTTGCGACCTCGGTGCAGCGGAATTGTTGATGCCACACGAGCCGTTTGAGCGGGACTTGGCAGCGCTAGGCATTTCCCTCGACGCAGTTCGAGAACTGACCGCGCGGTACAGCGCTTCCGGCGAGGCGGTCCTCATTCGTATTGCACAGTTGAGCAGCAAGCCGTGCGCAGTTGTTTTCTTGTCGGAGAAGTTGAAACCTGTCCAAGAGCGGGCGGCGCAGACTCAAGAGTTCGATTTGGGGCTGCCCGCCGTTGCTCCGAAACTACGCGTTGACTATGTCCGTCCTACCGGAACTTTCAGCACGTTCATCCCCGCCCACAAGTCCGTGCCGGACGATTCGGTGGCTTATCGTTGCCTTGAGAGTAACGACATCGAGGAAGCGGTTGAGCAATGGGACATTCCATCCTTCGGTTTTTGGGAAGTGCAGGCAATCCGTTTGCCCAGCTTCAACGGAAGTCCCCGCCGTGTGGCGGCATTGGTCGTTGCAAATTAAGCGAGCGGTGCGGTGGCGTTCTCCCGCGAAGCGGCTTGGCGTCCTTGCGTTAAATTCTGTTCGCGAGGTTCGCGTCTTTCGCGGTGAACATCGAGGACGTGCAGTAACGCGTCCCTACCGGATCATTCTTCCACCGGTACGACCAACCGCTCCATGATGTAGTCTTTTCGCTCGGGCGTGTTCTTGCCCATGTAGAAGTTGAAGATCGGCGACGACTCGGCGCGCGGGGCGTATTCCACTTTGCTCAAGCGCATTTCTTTGCCGATGAATTGCGCGAATTCTTTCGGGCTGATTTCGCCCAGGCCTTTGAATCGCGTGATCTCGGGCCTTCGCCGCGCCGAAGTGGGCTGCACGGTTGATTTCGCCTTTAGTTGGCTAGAGTCGGTTGTCTCATCTTCGGTAGTTGCTCCGGCCACGCAGGCCGGGTTGCCGCCGAGTTCAGTCACAGCTTTGTCGCGCTCGGCTTCGCTGTAACAGTAAATCGTCTTCTCCTTGTTGCGGACGCGGAACAATGGCGTCTCCAGCACATAGACGTGACCAGCCTGCACGAGTTGTTCAAAGAACTTGAAGAAGTAGGTGATCATCAAGTTGCGGATGTGCATGCCGTCCACGTCCGCGTCGGTGGCGAGGATGACTTTCTCGTAACGCAGCCCCTCGGTGTTGTCTTCGACGTTGAGCGCCTGCATGAGGTTGTACATCTCGTCGTTCTTGTACATCACGT
>DAOLDN010000317.1:0-4744 GCA_035327385.1 Verrucomicrobiota bacterium
AAAAATGACACACACTAAAACCCTTTGGGCGCGAGCCGAATTTGCGACCTGGCGGTGGAGGAGATGAACCGCCACGTCCCCGCGTTGGCTCAACATCTGAACCAACCGCAACCGCAAAAACAGGCGGCTGCCACGCCGCAATCACCAAACGCCTTGCCGCTTGAGAAGTGACTTTCAGGGAACTGTAACGGGCGCGCTCAACTCGTAATTGAGTACGGAGAGACAGTAGGTGGCGGCGGTTTCAACCCGCAGAACGAGGAGGCCCAATGTGATGGGTAACGCGCCGGAAGATTTGATGGCTTCCATCTCTGCGGGCGTGAAATCGCCTTCCGGCCCGACCCAAACACAGGCGGACTCGGGCCGACGGCCATGCTGGGCATTGAAGTTGGAAAAGTATTCGCGCGGATGACGCGCGTCGTTTTGCAGCGAGGCGACCAGCGGCAGATTAAAGAACTCGTTACGGGCGATGAATTGTCCGGGTGTAACTGGAGTTTCCACTCGCGGCAACCACAAAGCTCCGCACTGTTTGATCGCTTCAATGGCGACCTGCTGCCATTTGTCCGCCTTGCGTTGTCCATCCTCGTCGTCCAGATGTGTCACCACGCGTTCTGAAAGAATCGGCACGATTCGCGACACGCCGAGTTCGGTGGCTTTCTGGATGATGGACTCGATGATTTTCCCCTTGGGCACGGACTGGAGCAACGTGATGCGGCACTCCCGTTCCGGCGAGAATGATTTTTCGACGACCGCCAGATGCACTGAATCTCTGGCGACTGTTGCGACGCGGCAGACAAACTGTGTTCCCGCCCCGTCCAGCACTAAGACGCGTTCTCCGGGTTGCACGCGAAGCACTCGCGCGGCGTGATGCGCCTCATCGCCGGTCAACGTCAGCGTCGCGCCGCGACATTGTTCCGCAGGCAGGTGAAAGCGGTGCATGGCCAATCACTTGAAAAGCCTCTTGGCCTTCTCAAAAAAGCCATGGCTCTTCGGGTTCTCCTTGCTGCCGCACAATTCGGCGAACTCCTGGAGTTTGGTCCGCTGCGTGGCGGTCAGGTGCGTCGGCACTTCCACGTCAATGCGCACATGAAGATCACCATGGCCGTAGCCTTGCACGTTCTTGACTCCCTTTCCCCGGACCCGGAAAACGGACCCCGGCTGCGTGCCCGGTGGAATCTTGATGGATACGTTTCCGTTGAGCGTGGGCACTTCGATGTCCGATCCTAGCGCCGCCTGCACAAGACTCACGGGCACGTCGCAGATCAAATCGTCGCCGTCGCGCTGGAAAAACTCGTGCGCCTTGACGTGAAGCACCACGTAAAGATCGCCGGGCGGACCGCCGCGCAAACCCGCCTCTCCGTTGCCCGCGGACCGCAAGCGCGAACCCGTGTCAACACCCTCGGGAATGCGGAGTTTAATCTTCGCCATCCTGTCGCGCCGGCCCGATCCCCGGCACGTTTTGCAGGGTTTGTCCACGACACGGCCCGCGCCTTCGCAGTGTGGGCAGGTCTGCGCGATGCTGAAGATGCCGCGCGCAGAAATCACCTGGCCGCGTCCGTGGCACGTGGGGCAGACCTTTGTTGTCGCTCCCGCTTCCACGCCCGAACCCTCGCAGCCGTCGCAGCGTTCCGGTTTTGTGAAAGAGATTTCCTTCTCGCAGCCCAGGGCGGCCTCCTCGAACGTGATCTCGAGATTGTAGCGGAGGTCGTCGCCGCGATGCGGTTGCGAGGGATCATTGCGCGAACCGAAGAATTCCTCAAATATGCTGCCGCCACCGCCGCCGAAGACTTCGCGGAAAATGTCGAACGGATCGTGGAAACCTCCACCTCTTGCGGCGCGAGAACGCGCGTCGAACGCCGCGTGGCCGTATTGGTCATAGGCCGCGCGTTTCTGAGGATCGCTCAATGCCTCGTAAGCCTCGCCCAGTTCCTTGAACTTTTCCTCGGCGGCCTTGTCGCCGGGATTTTTGTCAGGGTGATATTTGACCGCGAGTTTGCGGTAGGCCTTTTTAATGTCGTCAGCGCTGGAGTCGCGGCCGACGCCGAGGATTTCGTAATAGTCGCGTTTGGCCATTGGGACGTGGTGCGTGGTGCGTGGGATCACGCTGAGGGTTTCTTGGCGACGACGACGGTGGCTGGGCGCAGGAGGCGGTCGCGGAGTTTGTAGCCCTTGCGCAACTGCTGAAGGACGTTGCCATCGGCGACCTCTGCGGATTCCAACTGGGACACGGCTTCGTGCAGATTGGGGTCAAACGGTTTTCCCGTGGCGTCAATCTCCTCCATGCCGGCCTCGACGAGCGCGCTCTTGAGTTGCTGCTGGACCATGACGATGCCGTCGCGAAGGGATTGGAGGCTGTTCTGGTCGCCCGCCTGTGTCGCGGAGAGCGCCATTTCAAAGTTGTCCAGAACGGGCAGCAGTTTCTGGATGAGCGATTCGTTGGCGTAACGGATGGCGTCCTGACGCTCGCGCGCGGCGCGTTTTTTGAAATTGTCGAAGTCCGCCGTAGTTCGGAGCAAACGCTCCCAATGCTCGTCGGCCTTGGCGGCGAGTGTTTTTAATTCCTCCAACTGCGCCGGGTTGACGGTGGCCGGGTCTATGGGCAGCACCGCCTCGGGGGTTTGCGGTGACGCCGGGGAATGGTCCTGCGTATGTGGTTCGCTCTTTTTCATCAATTCAAACTGCGTCGAAAACGTTTCGAGGCGAGGACAATAGACGATTGAGTCGCGCCCGGCAACAGCACATTCGGCAGGGAGGCTTTCTGCTCGACGGCGCGACGGGGAGTGATAACCTTGCGACCATGGCAACTGACGCGCCCGCAGCCCCCAAAAAGATCAATCTCCGCCGCCCGGACATTATGGAAGCCGTGCAGGCCCAGGTGTTGTCCCATTACCGCAGCGAAATTGTCGAACGCATCCGCGCCAACGGCGGGGTCATTTCCGCCGGCGAACTGACCGTGAAACTGGCGAAGGAATTCGGCTTCTGCTACGGGGTCGAGCGCGCGATTGACCTTGCCTACGCCGCCAAAAAGTATTTCGCCGAGAATGCGCCGGATACCCCCATCTATCTGCTGGGCGAGATCATTCACAATCCCGAGGTCAACGACCAGATCCGCAACATGGGCATCAAGATCATCTCGCCCAAGCCCAGCGACGAGGAGATTGCAAAACTGAATTCCGGTGACGCGGTGATCATTCCCGCGTTCGGCACGGAGGTCAGCACGCGCCGCAAACTGGAGGAGAAGGGTTGCACGCTGGTGGACACCACCTGCGGCGACGTGATGAGCGTTTGGAAGCGTGTCCGTCAATATTCCAAGGAGTCCGTCACGAGCATCATTCATGGCAAGGCCAGGCACGAGGAAACCAAGGCCACCACCTCCCAGGCGCGGGCCTATGGCAGTGGCCACTACCTCGTGGTGTTTGATCTGAACGAAACCGATTACGTCTGCAATTACATCCTTCACGGCGGCGACAAGTCGGAGTTTCTGGAAAAGTTCAAGGGCGCCTACTCCGTCGGCTTCGACCCTGAATTGCATCTCAAGGCCGTCGGTGTGGCCAACCAGACGACGATGTTGCGTGGCGAAACCGAGGAGGTTCAACGGCGATTCAAAGCCACGATGGAGAAGAAGTATGGCGTCGAAAAACTTCAGGAACACTTCCGTTATTTCGACACCATCTGCGGTGCCACGCAGGACCGGCAGGACGCTCTGGAAAAGATGCTCACGCAGCCGATGGATTTGTTGATTGTCGTGGGAGGTTACAATTCGTCCAACACGTCGCACCTCGCAGAGATGGGGGAGAAAGTCCTGCCCACCTATTTCATCAAGAATTCCAAACGCATGGAATCCGCCGCAGTCATCCATCATTGGAATCAGCACCAGCACGTGGAGGAGACAACGCGCGACTGGCTGCCGTCGGGCAGTATCACGGTGGGCATCACCGCCGGGGCGTCGTGTCCCAACAATCTCATTGAGGACACCATCCGGCGACTGTTCGAATTGCGCGGTATTTCCGTGCAGCAGGTGCTGGGAAACTGATGCCCTATGGTCTCCACATTCCTGCGTGCCGTTGTTGCGTTCGTGCCCCGGTCGGCGGTTCTGTTCCGCATCGGGCCGCGTAATGGAGACGCGCTCCGTCCCGCCCTGCTGTTGAGCTTGTCGCTGCTGATCCTGACGACCGGCGCGTTCGCTCAATCCACTCCGATCCCCATCAGCCTTTCGAATCTGTGGTCGCAGGCGAACGGCGACGTGGTTCCGCTGAGTGGATTTGCCGGCACGAACACGGTGACGCTCTTCAACGACGTGGCCCGTCTCCGTTACACAGGGCCTGACGGTTATCTGGAGTATCAGTGGCAACGACCCTCAACGTCCGGTTCCCCGCTGTTTGGAACGTTGACGTTGAACGCCCGGATCACAGGCGGTTCGGTGGTGAGCCTTCCGCTGACAACCACCGCCGCGCTGTCGTGGACGCAGACGGCGACGGTTCTCAGCAACGCGTGGGAGACCCTGGAGGACGGGATGGCATTGGTGCGCTGGTATCAGGTGGGTTCGTCCAACGCCGTGGTGCGCATCGAAGGCCGAATGATCAACAAAAGCCTGGTACTCACCGTCACCTGTGATCGTCGCGTGGTGACCCAGTTCAACGGCGGCGTGTGGGGTGGAACTCAGCAACAGATTTACACGCCCTACTACGCGATTCCCGTCCGCTATGTTCCGGCGCAAAACGTGTTCGTGTCCGCTTTTCTGGACTGG
>DAOLDN010000318.1:0-4740 GCA_035327385.1 Verrucomicrobiota bacterium
GGCCGGTGCAGTTGAAGTTCCGGGGCGGCAAGGGAGTCGCGACTTCGCTGGGCGCATTGCTGGTTTGGGACGTCCGGATACTGGCCGCGTTTCTCGTCTTTTTTCTGGCCGGGTTCGTCGTCGCCCGCAAAACCATTCTTCCGGGGCTGTTTGCTTTTGCGTGCCTGCCGCCCGCGGCTTACTGGATGACGCGTGATGGTCTCTGCACCATAATCGTGTCCGTGCTGGTGGCTGTGGTATTGTTTGCGCACAGGAACAACTTTGTGGAGGAGATCCCGGCGCTTGCGTCGCGCCGCGAACGGGGAAGCCAAACCTGAAAAATAAATTATGAGCGACCAAACACCCCTCGTCTTCAAGTTCGCCACTGAAGATTGGGAATTTGAGCAGATCCATCAGCTTAATTACAGGACGTTCGTCGAGGAAATCCCGCAGCACAAACCGTCGGTCACGGGCCGGTTGGTGGACAAGTTTCACGAGCAGAACACCTACCTCATCTGCCTGCGCGACCATCAACTGGTGGGCATGCTCGCCGCGCGAGGCAACCGGCCCTTCTCGCTGGACCAAAAACTTCCCGATCTGGATCAGCACCTGCCCAAGGGAAGAAGCATCTGCGAAATCCGGTTGCTGGCGATTGACCGGGTGTTTCGCGGCAGCAAGGGCGGTCAGGTGTTGTCAGGCATGCTGGCACTGCTCTGGCAATTTTTCGTCGAGAAGAATTACGACATCGCAATCATTTCCGGCACGACGCGGCAATTGAAACTTTACCAGCATCTCGGCTTCGTGCCGTTCGGCCCTCTCGTGGGGACGGGGGACGCGAAATTTCAGCCAATGTATTTGTTGCTGGAAACCTTCGAGGTTACAGCGCGTGAATTCCTTCGCAACTCCCCTGCCCGCTCGTTCCAGCCCAACGCCGTTAATTTCCTGCCCGGCCCGGTCGCCATCCGCCGGGAAGTCCGGCGCGCGTTTGAACAGTCGCCAGAATCGCATCGCTCCGAAAGTTTCAAATCCGATTTCGAGAACACCCGGAGGCTGCTCTGCGAACTCACCGGCGCAAGGAACGTGGCGCTGTTCATGGGTTCGGGCACACTGGCCAACGACGTCGTCGGGGGGCAGATTTCACTGCTCGGCGGACGCGGTCTGGTGTTGAGCAACGGCGAATTCGGCGACCGCCTCATTGATCACGCGCGACGTTTCAAGCTGGATTTCGAGCCGCTGCAATCGGTCTGGGGCAGCGCGCTTGACCTGGCGTTGATTCGGGAAAAACTGTCTGCACAGCCACGGCCACAGTGGCTGTGGTGCGTTCATTGCGAAACCTCCACCGGCGTGCTCAACGATCTCGACACACTCAAGGCACTGTGCTGCGAGTTCGAAGTCAAACTCTGCCTCGACTGCATCAGTTCCATCGGAGCCGTGCCCGTCAATTTGCGGGGAGTACATCTCGCCTCCTGTGCCAGCGGCAAGGCGCTGCGCTCGTATCCTGGCGTTTCGATCGTTTTCCACGATCCTGTGCCGCAGCCCGTTACTGATGCGTTGCCGCGCTATCTGGACCTTGGTTACTATCAACAACTGGAAATCCCCTTCACCTTTTCGTCAAATCTTCTCCACGCGTTGCACGCGGCGGTCAAATGCGTTGATTGGAAGAGACGATTTGGAGACCTCAACGACATTTCGGGCTGGCTGCGTCCGCGTTTGAGGGAGATGGGGTTCAGACTCGTCGGTGACGGAGCGCAATCCTCGCCCGCCGTTCACACCATCGAACTCCCTTCGGAAATGCCTTCGACAAAGCTCGGTTCGCTGCTCCAGGAAGCGGGGTATCTGGTCAGTTCCAACAGCGATTACTTGCGGCGCAGGAATTGGATTCAAATCTGCCTCATGGGCGAATGGCAGCGTGAAAAGGTCGTATCGCTCGTCAACGCCCTGAACCGAATCTGTTTCAGACGCAAGTCGGTTGCCGCGGACGCGTCGCTTTCCAACTCATGATGTCACGTCGCGCGGCTGGTCATTCACAATTCACCTGCAAACCCTGGCCGACACGCGACGTGTCGCCGGGCGATTCACAGTTCACATGAGCGAGATCGTCGTTGTTCCCCTCACGAGAAGCCGCGCGGACATCCGCCGTTTTCTACTCGTCCCATACGGGATTTACCGGGACGACCCTCTGTGGGTCGCGCCGTTGATGGGCGATCTGCGGAAGGTGTTCACGGATGAGAATCCATTTTTCCAGCACGCGGAAATGCAGTTGTGGGTGGCCGTTCGCGATGGCCGCGACGTGGGCCGGATTGCCGGCATCGTGGACCGGAATTTCAATTCGTATCAGAAGGAAAACGCGGCGTTCTTCGGATTCTTCGAGTGCGTGAAAGACCGTGCCGTCTCGCACGCGCTGATGGAATCCGCCATGAACTGGGCGCGCACCAAGGGGTTGAAGAACATTCTCGGCCCGCTCAATCCCACGACCAACGAGGAAGGCGGCCTGCTGGTGGACGGTTTCGATTCGCCGCCGGTGTTTATGATGACTTACAACCCGCCCTATTACTCAGACTTGGTGACTGGAGAAGGATTCACGAAAGCAAAAGATTTGCTGGCTTACTTCTTCAACCTGGCCAACACGCCGATGGGCCGCTTTGAGCGAATCGCATCCAAGTTCAGAAAACGCGAGCCGGACATCAGCATCACGCCCATCCGCAAACGCAATCTGGCTGAATGTCTCGCGAAGGTGAAGTCCGTCTATAACGAAGCGTGGCAGGAAAATTGGGGATTTGTGCCGATGACGGACGCGGAGGTGGATTTCATGGCGGGCCGCTTGAAGCCGTTGCTGACGGAGGGACTGGCCTACGTGGCGGAAACACCGCGCGAACCGGTCGGTTTTCTGCTGGCGATGCCGGATTTCAATCAGGCATTTAAACCACTAAAGGGCCAACTGCTGACGCCGAGATTTTTTGGTTTCGTCCCCTACCTGCTGGGCTGGAAAGTCCCGAACGTCTGCCGCGTGATCACTCTCGGCGTGAAGGCAAGCCATCGCGGTCGCGGCATCGAAGCGGCGATGCTGGCGGAGGGATTGCGGACGGGTTTCAAGCTCGGATTCCAGGGTATCGAAGCGTCATGGATTCTTGAAGACAACACGGCGGTGCAGCGGGTCATCGAGTTGTTCGGCGGGAAAGTTTACAAGACGTATCGCGTCTATGAACGACCGCTTTGAGCGGTTGCGCCCTGCAAATCTCCTGTTCCGCTGTCTTGTGGCTTCTGAAATCTCTGGTAAAGCCAGTTGCCCAATGGAATCAACACCAACGCCGTGGCCGCCCCTGCGATGACATCCACCGCGAAATGATACCTGCAATACACCGTGGCCAGTGACAGCAGCAACACCGCAATCAGGTGGACAAATCGAATCGGACGGAGATAGAGGAACGAAAAATAAAGCGTCACCAGAGCCACGGCCACGTGACTGCTGGGAAATGCCGCGCCCGGCGCTTCGATGTTTTCATAAATCCAGCCCATAATCCGATAAAACAGTCCCGACTCGATCCCCGCCGGCACCTGCAACGGTTCTACGGGCTGAAACTCTGGAGGTAGCGAGTAACCGTGAACAGTCTTATGGAAAAGCGGCGGCCCGATGACCGGCAGAAAAATGTACGTGAGGTAGCAGACGTAAAAGACAAATGACACCACGGCCAGGTAGTGATCGAACTGGCGGCGGTTTTGAAGATACAACGCCAGCCCCACACCGCCGATCATGACGTAATAGGAAAAATACGCCGCATAGAAGATTTCACTGACCCAGGGATGCGGCAGCCATTCCATGAATTTCACGCTGGGCTGACCTCCAAAGACCTTTTCCTCCAGTCGGAAGAAGACCGGATCCACAAAACCAGTGACGACCATCTGGTTCAATTCGCCCGTTTCCCGGTAAAAAGCGCCGTAGAGCAGGATTGGGTAATAACTGCGGACAAATCCCAGCAGCTGGTTGTCGGGAAACTTGGCGTGAAAAACGATCAACGCGTGGACACAACCAATTGCCACAGCATGCGCCAGCAGCAACCACGGCCAGATTGGCACCGCGGCGCCGTGCAACATCAGTATCAACACACCCACCAGCAGCATGTAGCCCTGGGTGGCGTAATCAATGAATGTGTAGTGCCTCGTCAAACTTGTTTCTCCGTCGCAAGCGAACGAATCAAAGCATCTCCTTCTCGCGATACCAACCGATGGTCTGCTGGATGGCCACTGGCAGCGGCGTCGGTGCCACGAATCCAACCTCCGCCTTCAACCGCGTTGTGTCACAAACCCATCCGGGTGCGCTCAACTCCCTGTATTTCTGCCGGTTCAGCATGCTCGGTTTGTTCACCAACCTGCAAAGCACCTCGTTGATTGCACAAACCGGCCAGAGCAGTCCAACCGGCAACCACAGGGGCAGCGTCCACACGTTCAATTGCTTCGCAATCTCGTCGCCAAGGCCGCACACCGTCACCACGTCCGGTGACGCGACAAAGTACGTCCGGCCCACAGCCGCATGATGCGTGAGGCACGTCGCTACTGCCTCGGCAAGGTCTTTGACAAAGACGATGCTCATGGTGTCCACGCCTCCTATGAAGCCCGGTGACAAATGCCTTTTTACGGCGCGGAACGTGGAGAGAAATTCAGTGTCACGCGGACCGAAGACGGCGGGCGGGCGCAGAATTGTGAACGGCGATTGGCAACGCTCGCGCACTTCCTGTTCGCCTCCCAGCTTGCTCCTGCCGTATT
>DAOLDN010000319.1:0-4740 GCA_035327385.1 Verrucomicrobiota bacterium
CGCCGACGGGCGAACCCACAGCGCCCAAAACTGCGCCGCCTCCGCGGGTTGTGTTCCACCAACGCGTCCCGACCGCATTGCTCATGGAATAGCTTCGAAAACGAGTCCTCCCCTGGACAATCAGGTTGTCAGCCTGACAGCGCCAGCTGCCGACGGATTTGATGTACGCGGAGAGAACTGTTTCCTCCGCGAGCAAAGGTGCCGTGTTCAGGGAATCAAACGGCTGCGCCATCGTGCCCACCACCCAGTTGCGCATCCGGTCCTTGTTCGCATAGGTCATGTAGGACGTCGTATAGGGAAACTCATTCGGTGCCAGCACATCGTTGTTGTCCCCGGCATACATGGTCCAGGCAAGCAGCACCTGCTTGGTGTTGTTCAAACACCCAATGGCTTGAGCCCGGGCCTTGGCCCTGGACAAAGCAGGCAGCAACATTGCCGCCAGGATGGCGATGATGGCAATGACAACCAGCAGTTCGATCAGGGTGAAAGCACGGGGTCGGCCGGCCCGGTTAAATGCTGCGATTGAGTTTCTCATGTCAAATTCCATCTCGAATGTCACCGCCCGTTGTAGTGTTCTTTTTACTGCGGGGTGCCGGGCATTGCCGGCACCCCTTTCGCGTTTGTATTGCCACGCGTTGCTGTTGAATCGTCAGTTGACCGTCACGGTGGAGGTGCCGGAGGTGATTTCTCCGTTTGTGAGATTGGTCGCCGTTACGGTTTGCGAGCCGGCCGTGTTCAATTGGATCTGGAACGTGGCCGTCCCATTGTTGAGTCCGGCGTTCAGCGGTAGAATTGCCGCACCGTCGGTGGATTGAATGCCGATCAAGTCACTCACACCGGAAACGATGTTCCAGGTGTCGTCACAGGCATTGACCGTGAACTCGAAGATGGTGCCGCCTGTGACCGGCGTGGGCGTACCGATCTTGCCGGTGACGGTGTTCGGGGCGTTGGTTTCACCCGGCAGCAGGACTTGGAGTTGCGTGAACTGACGTTTGATCATCTGCCAGTAGCCGGTGTCGGGGCCGGGCAGTTGCGATGAATCAACCAGAACCCGTTTAAGGCTGCCGATCTGTACTGGTGTTCCGCTTACGTTCTGCCAGAAAGAGCTTCCGTCCACGCTGGGATTCGAGATCAAAGAGAAGCCGGCATCGGGAACGGTCCATTGCACCCAGTATTTGGCGGTAGATGTTACGAGCCTCACGCCTGGAGCATCCACCGCGCGAACCACCCAGCGTCCTGAATCTAATGAGCTTGCGGTTTCAAAGTTGTCGGTGAAGTCGTTATCCGAACCACTGACCGAAATGCTGGAGAGCACAGTGTATTTCCCGGTGCCGGTACCGTTGCCGGATTGAACGCCAAAGTAGGCGTACACCGGGTTGGCGAAGGCCGTCTGCCAGAAGTCGCCGGGAAGATTGAAATTGGTGCTGACGCCACCGGGACCTGACATGGTGACGTTTGTGTCGTTCAAGAACGTAACTGTCCACGTTCCCTCGCGAGTCGGGCTGGTGATGGAGCCGGGCACGACGTTATCATCATACATCATTGAATTACCGTTCGGCTGGTTGGTCTTGTAACGGAAGGTCCAACTGTAACCGCCATCGCCGGTGGATTCCATATCCAGAAAAACCACGTCGGGTTGCACCCAGTCTGGTCCGTTGTCGGTGGCGGGAGCGGGCACGAGGAAGATGTGCGTCTGAAACTGCGAGCCGTCCGTTCCGTCCACACCTTGTTTCACGGTGTAAGAATAGCTGACCGGATTGTTGCCTTTGCCAATCCACCCGACCGGGTTGACGGTCGCGATGCTTTCACGCTGGTACGGGCCGGTGACGGTCGTAAGGTTCAAGCCAGTGACAGGCTTCGCCAAACTCAAAGATGGCGGTGAAATTTCCACCGGATTCCCGTCGAGTGTAATGTCGTCAATGAAAAACGAGACGGTGCCGACGTTGCCATTGCCGACCCACTTCTTGAAACCGAGGCCGTAGGTCGTCTGAATGCCGGGCGTTGCGAGATTGATCGGAACATCAATTTTAACCCAGCCGTTGCTTGCGAGGTCAGGAATGACAAATCCTGCCAGGTCAATCCACGGCCAGTCCTCCCCTTGCTGCGCTGGAATCGCCCAAAGACGTTGCTGCTCGCCGGTCGAACGATAGGTGGACATCGGCAGGGGGGAATTCGCCGTGTCCCATTTGAGGTAGAAGGAAATGTTGGTGTATCCCGTCAAGTCAACCAAGGATGACGGGTCGTTCCACCATTGGCTGCCGCTATACCAACCCAGAACCACCATTTGATCTCCTCCCGACCAATCAACCTTGATGTTTAATGCCCCACCACCGTTGCCGGTGTGGTCTTCTGCGTCCGTCCACTCGCTCTGACTTTGGCCTCCCCAAGCGCTGAGTGCCCAGCCGGGCACGCCGGAGTCGAAGGTGAAAACGGTGACGGTGTCGGCCGCCTGAACGGAAGCCGTCGCCAGAGCGATGGCTGCGCAGACCGTCGCCGATGCTGAACGGATGTAGCGATTTGTTTGGTTGAGTTTGTTTTTCATAGCTGAACGGGTTGATGGGATCGCGTTGATTGCTGGCCATCCTCCCCAGTCTCCGCCCCTTCGCGCGGATTTGACCGCACCGTTTGCCGCGCCTGGAACAGGTTCGCGGCATGAATGGTTTCGGGGCCTTTCATGGGGTAATGGTTACGTTACTGGAATACCACTGTTTCATTTGCTCTCAAGTCATCTAAACTGACGACAGGTGGAGTTTCCTCCATGTTGACGGGCATTTTCTCAGTCTCCCCGCGCCACGGTCCACATTCCCCGGGGCGCGTTCAGCGTGCCGGAACCGACCGTCAGTTCTGGTCGGAGTGCTTCGACATGTCCGTCCGAGAAGACATAGTTGAACCGCTGACCTTGCGACTTGTAGAGGAGCGTGCCTTGATTGATGGCGGTGTTGGAATTGGGGTCCTGGTTGGAGTTCGCGCTGCCGAATTGATAGAGGTTGTCCGAGTTGCTGCCGCTCCATCGC
This sequence comes from Verrucomicrobiota bacterium, assembly GCA_035327385.1. Classification (GTDB taxonomy): domain Bacteria; phylum Verrucomicrobiota; class Verrucomicrobiia; order Limisphaerales; family JADLHS01; genus DAOLDN01. The sequence goes on from DAOLDN010000319.1 coordinate 3,015, forward strand.
GGTCCGATGACGATGCACGTCCAGATGTTGCCGGCGCACTGCTGGCCGGTGGTGTTTTCCGCCAGCAAGATGCTGCCGGACGGGTCTTCCACCACGCTGGCCTTGTAACCCTTGGCGTTGAAATCCGCCTGGCCGAACAATCCGCCGCCCTGCCAGTAAATTCCAACTCCGCGACGACCGGCCACTTTCAAGTCCGGCAACGGATAGGTGCCGTTCTGATTGTTGACCTGATATTCCGTTCCCCAGTTCTGGCCGACGCTGACCATCGCGTACGAACGCAACGCAAACCACGGTGTCGTCCCGCCCAGCCACGCCACCTTGGGAAACACGTCCGACGGGCAAACGAGAATCTTCACCGTATTCTCTGGAAACAGCACACCGATGCTCAAATCTTCGTCGGAGGCTCGGCCGCCGATATATTTGTTCAACCAACTGTCCCAGGAAATCTGCCAGTTGCCGTATTGCCAGCCGGCGGGCGGATACTTCTCTTCGTTGTCCGGAATGAACAGGTTGAATCCCAGTCCTAATTGGCGCATGCCGGAGGCGCACTGGATGCGTTTGGCCTTGGCTTTCGCGCCCGCCAACGCGGGCAGCAGCATCGCCGCGAGAATTGCAATGATGGCGATGACCACCAGCAGTTCGATCAGCGTGAAGCCTTTGGTCTTCCGGGAACTTAATGGATTCGGTTTCATACGACGCGGTGTGGCTAACGATTTTCCAGAACGATGCGCATTTCCCTCGTGAGAACGTATTTTTTTCCGGCGGGCGGAGCCGGTATCTGCGTGCCTGCGCTGGCCGCAAACTCCTCAAAGTCTGCCGGTTTCCTGCGGTTGGCAACGACCCACCGCAACAGGCAACGGTTCAATTCCCCCATGTCCACCGATCCGTCCGCGGGGTTCACAGGCGCGGATTGTTTCAACGGGCGATCCGCGACGGTCGGCGGTCCGGGCATTTTCGCGGCGTCGGCGGGCGTCAGTGGAGGCAGTGTTTCCGAGGACGTGTCGTCCTTGTCGCAGCCGCACAACAGCGCCACCCCAACGCTCGCTACGACAATGCAGACTGTTCGCAACGTTGCGTTCCACGTTGGACTGGAAGCTCTGGATTTGATGCCAACAACCTAGCCCCGAAGCCGCGCGAAGGCACGTCATTAAAAGTATGGACACCTGCGCCGCGCCGCCATGGTCGCGTTGGTAGTTGCTATATTGCGTCGTGCCGCTTTCATGCCGCCACCATGCCGCTCACCTTTGCCGTTGAAGCGGGCCGAAGCCCGCGTCCATTTTCTCAGGACGTAGCCGTCGCGTTTGTCATCAAAATGCACGATGCCGCGATGCCGCTCGTTCGTGTAGCTTCCCGGTGCGACGTTGTGGGTGAATTTCATGGGGACAAGCACCGGTTCGCACTGATGGAAGTCGTCGGCACTTGAAATCGAAATGAAACAATTCCTTGTTCAAAGCGCGTTTGGAAGATTGATTCTTCACACCGCCTGCATCTGCAAAGGCGGACAAGTCCGCTTCCACTTCGGCGGCATCCGGCGCGGGTTGAGCGAAATGACCCGGCGTCACGCTCATTCCCGCCAATGTTGCTCAAAAGCCTCAAGAAACGGATGACGACCGAATGAACCGGAAGGCCATCGCGCGCACCGGCGGGTCGCCAGGAGTGTGGTCGTGGCTTTTGGCGTCCGGCCCAATGTTCTGCAACTGCCTGGCCCCACAGCCCATTCCAAACC
>DAOLDN010000320.1:0-4734 GCA_035327385.1 Verrucomicrobiota bacterium
TGGGAACGGGGGTCTCGGTTCCCAAAACCGCGGGGCGCGGGAACATCAAGGTTCCCGCCGGCACACAGAACGGACAAAAACTGCGACTGCGCGAACGTGGATTGCCCAAACGCGATGGCGGCAACGGCGACCTGATTGTCATCGCGCTGATTGAAGTGCCACCAAAAGTCACCGACGCGGAACGCAAGTTATGGGAACAACTCGCGAAGGAGTCAAAGTTCAATCCGCGAGCTTGACGGGCCCGTGCGCCGTCCTGCTCTGCCTGCCACGCGTTCTTAAAACGCAAAACAATCGCAGCCCAGACCGAAGAATCCGGCGTAGCGATTCCGCGCGGTTTCCGCAGCGGTGAACAGTTGTTGCAAGGAGTGTGAGCAACCATGCTCGTGACACGTGGCGGTGTGCTGATGTTGCGGCATGGGCACACCCGCGCGAGCGGCTTTGCGGACATCCAACGGCGCACCGTAGCCGCCGAACACTTTCACCGGCGACCACTCGGGCAACACAGGAATCGGCGCGGGAGTGTGTGGCGAGAATTCGTCCGTCGCATGAACGACTTTGCCACCAACAATGGTGAGCACGGATTCGAGACTCTTGATCTGCTCGTCCGGAATGGAGAAATAATCATCGGTGAGTGCCACGAGATCGGCCAGTTGGCCGATGGCAATCGCGCCTTTCTTTCCGCTCTCGCTGCTGAACCAACTGCTGCCTTGCGTGTAAAGTCGCAGCGCTTCCTCGCGACTGAGGCAATTCCGGTCGGGATACATCGAGACGCCACCAACTGTCTTGCCCGTCGTGAGCCAGTAGAGTGAGACCCACGGATTGTAACTCGCCACGCGCGTTGCATCCGAGCCTGCACCGACGGGCAGGCCGAGTTCGAGCATCTTGCGCACGGGCGGTGTGCGCTCGGCGGCTTGTTTGCCATAGCGGTCCATGAAGTATTCGCCCTGATACGCCATGCGATGTTGAATCGCGATGCCACCGCCCAGCGCTTTGACGCGTTCGAGGTTGCGATCCGAAATCGTCTCGCAGTGATCGAAGAACCAGTTCAAGCCCTTGAATGGCACATCGCGATTCACTTCCTCGAACACGTTCAGGAAACGCGTGATGCTTTCGTCGTAGGTGGCATGCAGGCGGAACGGCCATTTGTTCGCGGCCAGCAACGAGACGACTTCCTTCAACTCGCCTTCCAGTGACGGATTCAAATCCGGACGCGGCTCCAGGAAATCCTCGAAGTCAGCGGCGCTGAACACGAGCATCTCCCCCGCTCCGTTGCAGCGGAAAAAGTCATCGCCTTTGCCCGGACCGGTCATCTTAATCCAGCGCGCGAAGTCCTCCTTCTCCAGCTTGGGCTTTTGCGTGAAAAGATTGTAAGCGATGCGCAGTGTGAGTTCGCCGCGTTTGTGCAGTTCGTCAATGATCGCATAATCCTCCGGGTAATTCTGAAATCCACCGCCTGCATCAATGATGCTCGTGAGACCGAGCCGATTGAGTTCGCGCATGAAATGGCGCGTGGAATTCAACTGATGTTCCGGCGGCAGCTTCGGGCCTTTCGCGAGCGTGGCGTAAAGTATCGTGGCGTTGGGTCGCGCGATGAGCAGGCCGGTGGGATTGCCCTGCGCGTCGCGCTGGATTTCACCGCCGGGCGGATTGGGCGTGTCCTTGGTGTAACCCACGGCCCGCAGCGCGGCCTGGTTCAACAGCGCACGACAATACAGATGCAGAATGAACACCGGCGTGTCCGGTGCGGCAGCGTTCAGTTCCTCCAGCGTCGGCATCCGGCGCTCGGCAAATTGAAATTCGCTCCAACCGCCGACCACGCGAACCCATTGACCGGGCGGCGTGCGTTGCGTCTGCTCCTTTAACATGCGCAAACCGTCCGCCAGCGATGGCACGCCATCCCAGCGAAGTTCGAGGTTGTAGTTGAGCCCGCCACGAATGACGTGCAGGTGCGAATCGTTCAAACCAGGAATCACGCGGCGACCTTTGAGATCAATGGTCTTGGTGTGTGGTCCGACTTGATATACTTCCGCGTCATCCACGCCTACGATGCGACCATCCTTGATGGCAACGTTCTTCGCCTCGGGATACTTCGGATCCAGTGTGGAGATGCGGCCGTTGTGAAGAATCAGATCCGGAACAAGAGGTGAACTCATAAGGTTGATTTCCTTTCAGAGGAATGGAGCCATTGGTGCAGCGCCCGCGTCACAAGCGGCATCACCAGCCACGTCAACAAAATCACGACGCAGGCATTGAACACGGCATTGCTCAACACGAAGTGCCAGGACTTGATGGCGGGTCCAAGCGTCAGACTCAGAACGGTCGCCACGGGGAACACGCCGAGGAATGTCGCGATGGCCATCTTCCAACGTGGCGGTGGATTGTGAGGCGAACGAAACCACGCTTCCAGTCCGTGCAACGGCCGATACTTCCAAGAATTTGACTCGGTCAGCGGCTCGCACTTCGCCTGCCAGGCTTTGAAAATGGGCGACGCGTAGAAGGCGTCGCGCTCCTTTTCATTTGCGAAGGTTCGCAGAATGCCGAACTCGCGAGAGTCTGAGCCGGGCGGCGGAACGATCATCGTTGCGCCCAAAACGCCGCCGTGACCGAACGAGGTTTGGAAGAACTCGCGCAACGCGGATTGAAATTCCGCCTCGCGACCGGGCTTGACGCGGCGTGTGATGGCGACGTGGATGGGCATGGTCAAACCATTTGGCGGAGCGCGGCTGTGTCGAAGACCAGCCGCAGAACATTCTCACGCGGCTGCGGCTGGCCTTGGGGGCACAGCCGCGCTCCGATGTAATTCAGTGTCCGCCCTTCTTGGGTACGACCTGCGGCTTCTTGGCGGATTGCGGCGCTTTATGAACCATCGTGTAGGCGTATTCCACGCCCGCACCGTAAGCACCGCCCTGCGCCTTGATCAACGTCATCAGGTTGTCGTAGTGCTCGCGCCGCGCCCAGTCGCGCTGCCATTCGAGCAGTGCCGCGATGGTCGTGAGGCGGATCGCACCGGCTTGAACCATTCGTGACAGGGCCGCCTCGTGCGCGACCTGCGACGTCGCACCGCAGCAATCCTCGACAACGTAGATGTTGTAGCCGGCGCCAATCATTTCGATGGTCGGCCAGGCCACGCAGACTTCCGTCCAGAGGCCGGTCAGCAGGATGTTCTTGCGGCCTGTGGCTTCGATGGCCTTGCGGAAGCCTGCGTCGTCCCACGCGTTCATGGAACTGCGTTCGATGACTTCCTGGCCGGGGAACACATCGAGCAATTGCGGCCAGAGGTAGCCGCTGAACGATTCGGTTTCCACGCTGGAGAGAATCGCCGGCACTTTGAATTCCTTCGCCACCTTGGCGAGGAGCGTGACGTTGTTCATCAACGTGGCGCGGTCAATGTTCGACACGCCGAAGGTCATCTGCGGTTGATGATCAATGAAAACAACAGCGCTGTCCTGCGCGGTATAAAGTTTGTGATAGTTCGACATAGTTTTGTTTGGTTTGTGTTTATTTGGTTTCGATGCTTGGAAAAACGCCTTCCGTGAGCCTGCCATCGGCATGGGGCGAACAACCGGCCTTGCGCAAACGCAGCACCTGCAATGTCGCCACGATCAGGAACAGGAGGAACAGGACGCCGGTGATGGCCTGCAGCTCCGGGCCTTCGCGATCCTTGATCAACGGATTGTTGAGCGGCAGGCGCGTTGTGGTCTCCACAAAGCCGGGAATCAGATGAAACAGAATCGTCGCCGTGTAGCTGACGACTTCAATGTAGCGTGACGGGCGTCCGAACTTGTTCCTGGCAGCGAGCGCGGCGATGACCAGCGTCACCAGGGTGATGATGCCCAGCGCGTGCGGTTTGCCAAATCCGCCGTGTTGCAGGATCGGGAATCCCGTCAAACACGTCAGCACGGTGGTCCACACGTAGAGTTTGCCGATGCCGTTCCGTCCGGTGATTTGTTTATCGCGGACGAGCGCGAACAGCCCTGCGCCGAGCGCCACGAGACTGATGGCGGTGTGGAGGATTCCGAGTTGGGTCAGTCCGAGCATGATGATCCTTTCACTTTGTTCCGCCGGTGATGTAATGCGTTTCCCCGGTGACCCACGACGCGTCGTCCGAGGCGAGATAAACGACGGCGGGTGCGATGTCGTCCGGCTGACCGATGCGGCCCAGAGCGGTCTGTGCGCCGAGCTTCGTGAACATGTCGAACAATCCCTGCGCGTGAACGCCGTCGGACTCGGTCGGGCCGGGATTGATCGAATTCACGCGGATCTGGCGCGCGCCGAGTTCCTTCGCGAACGTGCGTGTGAGCCCGTCAATGGCGGACTTGGTGGCGTTGTAAACCGCCGTGCCCGCCGGCGACATCGTGCTGACATTGGAGCTGGTGTTGATGATGCTGCCGCCCGCGGGATTGAAGTGCTTGAGCGCTTCCTGCGTGGCCAGAATCGTCCCGAGCACATTGATCTCGAACAGCCGCTGAAAATGTTCGACGGTGATCGTGCCCAGCGGCGCGATGTCGAAAACGCCCGCGTTGTTCACGAGAATATCAATCTTCCCGAACGCCTTCGTTGCTTCGGCGAACAATCGTTCGACTTCCGCCGGCCTGGACACGTTGGCCTGAATCGCGCGCGCCGCGCCGCCCGCCCCTGGCCAAGATCCACGCCCCAGGCCCCCCCCCCCGCCACACCCCGTGCGATGTCCCCCGCGTGGGCGGCGATCTTGTACGCGATGCAGCCCTGCTTCAC
>DAOLDN010000321.1:0-4723 GCA_035327385.1 Verrucomicrobiota bacterium
TTTCGCTCGCCTATTTCGGCTTCTGGCGCAAAGGCTGTGTCTGCGCCATCGGCGCGCCGCAAAACATCATTCTCGGTTTGTTCGATGCGAATTACACAGTGCCGCTGACGGTCATCGCCTTCTTCGCGTTGCCGCTGATCGTGGCCCTGTTCGCGGGTCGCGCCTTCTGTGCTGGCGTCTGTCCCCACGGTGCGTTGCAGGATTTGGTGTTGATCAAACCGCTGAAAGTTCCCGTCTGGCTCGAACACGCGTTGGGCGTGATCCCGTTTCTGTTTCTCGGTTTCGGTCTGGCCTTTGCCGCCACCGGCACGGGTTTTCCCATCTGCCGTTACGATCCCATCGTGCCCATCTTCCGGCTGAACGGACCGGGCCTGCTCATCGCGCTGGCCGCACTGACCCTCGCGCTCGGCATGTTTGTGGGCCGGCCCTATTGCCGCTTCCTTTGTCCGTATGGCGCGCTGCTGAAACTCGCGTCGCTCGCCTCGAAATGGCGCGTGCGCGTCACTCCCGACGTCTGCACGCAGTGCCAGCTTTGCGAAACGTCCTGTCCTTATGGCGCGATGCGCGAGCCGTCGTCGGGCACGATCGAGCCGAAGGTGATTGCGGCGGAACGGCGACGGTTCGGCTGGCTGTTGCTGCTGACTCCGGGGCTGATTGCGCTCGGCATCTGGCTGGGCAGCGAGCTCGCCGTGCCGGTCTCCAAACTCAATCCCACCGTCGCCCTCGCAGAACGATTTGTGCAACAGCAGACCACGCCAGTGGAATACGGCGTGATGACGCCGGAAGCGCTTTCTCTCGAACGCGCCGGGCACGATCCGGAAGCAGTGCTGACCGCGGCGGCGAGGTTGCGCGCGAAGTTCCGTCTGGCCTGCATGATCTTCGGCGGCTGGGTTGGCCTCGTGCTGGGTGTAAAACTCGCGAGTCTCTCCCTGCGCACGCGGAGGACGGATTTCGAGCCGGACCGCGGCGCGTGTTTCGCCTGCGCCCGCTGTTTCCGCTCCTGCCCGCAGGAGTTGGTGCGCATCGGCCAGATACCCCAAAGTGAGCTGCCGTCAGTCGCAACAATTGCGAGATCGTCATGAGTGTGGACGCCAAAAAGGCAGAGGCCGCCTTGGACTGCGGCGGGAAGCGAAGCGCCACGCCGCTTTCGCACACACCAGGATCGCCCGAAAGAGCGGTGTCGCCGCTGCGCTCTGCCACCGCAGTCCAGGATGTTCGCGCACTCTCGCGGGCCGTAATGATTGCTGCCACCTTCTGCGCGTTCATCATCGCCACCATGCTGTATCAACACGCTCGTGCCACGCAGCGCGATCCGTGGAAATCCCCGCAACTGCTCACGCTGAAGGAACAATTGCGCGCCCAACCAACCGACGAAGCCATCAAAGCGGAAATCCGCCGGCTCGACCTCGAATTCCGGCAGCGCTATTTTCGACGCTTGAGCTTGAACCAAACCGGCGGCTGGCTGCTGGTGGGTGGCATGGTCGCGCTGTTGTTCGTCGCCCGCTCCCGCCTGAAGCTGTTCGCCCAACCGCATCTGCCCACCCGCCGCACGGACGATGCGCAAACCGCAGCACGACTCTCCACCCAGGCGCGCTGGAGTGTGGCGGCGGTTGGCGGCGTCACGTTGGCCGGTCTGGCCACCCTGGTTTTCACCAGCCGATCGGCTTTGCCGCAGTCGGCGGCGGAATTGGACAAACTGCTCGGGCGCGGACCGGAAGAAGCCATCGCAACTCTGCCATCGCTGGCCGAATTCCAGGCCAACTGGCCGCGCTTCCGCGGTTGGGACGGGAACGGCGCAACAACGGCTCGCATCGGCACGAACATCATCTGGTCCTCGCCCATTCCCTCGTGGGGGTTTAACTCGCCGATCGTATGGGGCGACCGCTTGTTCCTCTCGGGCGGCGACGCGAAAGAGCGCGAAGTGCTTTGTTACAACTCGACAACGGGAAACCTCCTCTGGCAACGCCCGGTGGCGAATCTGCCCGGCAGTCCGGCGCGGCAGCCGGACGTTCCCGAGATGACCGGATTCGCCGCCGCCACGATGGCCACAGACGGGCAACGCGCGTTCGTTATCTTCGCAAATGGCGATCTCGCGGCATACAACTTCGACGGCTCGCTGGCCTGGGGAAAGAACATCGGAGTGCCGCGCAACATGTATGGCCACGCCTCATCGCTCGCCGTCTGGCCGGGCGCACTCATCGTGCAACTGGACCAGGACGAACACGCACCGGGCGGATCAAAGCTGCTGGCGTTTGATTGCGCCACCGGCCGCCAGTTGTGGGAACGCCGCAAGCCGACGCACGACTCGTGGGCGTCGCCCATCGTGATTGAAGCTGCGGGCAAGGTGCAAATCATCACGCTCGCCATGCCGCTTGTGATGAGTCACGCGCTGGCCGACGGCAACGAACTGTGGCGCGCGCACGTCATGGAAGGAGAAGTCGCGCCATCACCGATCCTTGCCAACGGCAACGTGGTATTGATCAGCCCGGCAGCACGGTTGCTGGCATTGCGGCCCGGCGGCGCGGGCGACATCACCGCATCGCACGTCGCGTGGGAAAACGACGACAATCTGCCGGACATCACCAGTCCCGTGGCGCAAGGCGACCTCGTGTTTCTGGTGTCGAGCATGGGCTTTGTCACCTGCGTCAGCGCGGCGGACGGACAAACGGTTTGGGAAAAGGAACTAGAGTTTGAGGTGCAAGCGTCGCCCGCCATCGCCGGCGGCCAACTGCTGATTGTGGGCACGAAAGGCGATGTGGTCCAGGTCGAGGCCGCGCGCGAGTTCAAGGAACTGGGCCGGTTGAAACTGCCGGACGAATTCCACGCGAGTCCGGCGTTTGCCGGGGAACGGATGTTCCTGCGCGGCACGACCAATCTCTGGTGCCTGGGAGGGCGCAACCACGAATGAACACCAACGCATACGAATCAGGCAGCGCTTTCGACGCCACGATTCGCGTCGGTCCCATCCGTCCCATCTGTCCTATCGGAGCAAGAATGAGTTACCATGCCCATTGACCTGACATTCGCCGAGCAAGCCGTGTCGCGCGCCGGCCGGAGGCCGGAGGCCGTGATTCCGGTTTTGCAGGCATTGCAGGAACACTACGGCTATCTGCCGGAGGAGGCATTGCGGCGCGTTTGCGAACAGAGCGACATCACGCCCGCCGCCATCGCGGGCGTGGCGTCGTTTTACGACATGTTCCGCTTTCAACCCACGGGCAAACACATCGTGCGCGTTTGTCGCGGCACGGCGTGTCACGTCGCCGGCGCGGAACGGGTCGAAGACGCCTTGCGGCGGCATCTGAATATCGCGCCGGAGACGGACACGGATGCGGACAAACAGTTCACGATTGAACCGGTCGCGTGTCTTGGCACTTGCACCCTGGCCCCCGTGGTGAAAGTCGGAGAGACGACCTTCGGCCATTCCACCGCCGAACGCGTGCCAGAGGCGTTGCGGGAATTCCTGGCGTTGCAGGCCGAAGCAAAGACCGTCCAGTCAACGGAGCAGATTCGAGATGACCGAAATCGGCCATCGGCCATCGGCCATCGGCAATCCACTATCCACGTCGGCCTCGGCTCGTGTTGCATGGCCAAGGGCAGCGACAAGTTATTTCACGCCTTGAACGCGAGTGCCGCTGCGGGCGGGGGCAATGTGGTGGTGAAACGCGTCGGGTGTGTGGGCATGTGTCATCGCACGCCGATGATCGAGGTGGCGGAAGCCGGCAAACCCGGAACGTTCTACGCCGACCTGACCGCCGCGCAAGCCGGGCTGCTGGTGCAACGGCATTTCCACTCCCGCGGTCTCGGGCAACGCGCGAGCCGCATCTGGACGCGCGTGCTGGATGGATTGCTGCTGGATGATGCCAGCGGGCCAGGCGGGGTGCAGCGGTTCTCGATGAGCAAACGCGATCCGAACGTGCGCGCCTTTCTCGACAAGCAGGTCCACATCGCCACGGAGCATTTCGGAAAACTCGATCCGTTGGACCTCGATGAGTATCTGGCAAATGGTGGGTTTGAAGCGTTGAAGAACTGTCTGGAAGGTAAGCTGCGGGAGAAGACGGACTCATCGCCTGAACTATCCGGCAAGCCGCAAGGTCTTGGAGTGCGCCAGCCCTCTGGCGCTTTTCCCACGGCAGACGTCTCACCGGAAGCGGCAGAGAACTGCCGCACTCTAGGACGCTATCGCGCGGACGACATCATCTCCACTCTCGAGAAATCGGGCTTGCGCGGGCGCGGTGGCGCGGGGTTTCCCACCGGCCAGAAATGGCGCGTGGTGGCGCAGCAGGTGAGCGACACGAAATTCGTCATCTGCAATGGCGACGAGGGCGATCCGGGCGCGTTCATGGACCGGATGATTCTGGAGTCATTTCCGTTCCGCGTGATTGAGGGATTGATGATCGCGGCGGTGGCCGTCGGGGCGCACGAGGGTATTTTCTACATCCGGCACGAGTATCCACTGGCGGTGAAGCGGGTGCGGGCGGCGATTGCGGAATTGGAGAAGCGTGGGTGGCTGACATCTGAGCCCTGTAGCAGCGGACGTGAGTCCGCTCATTCTTCCGCCCCTAAAGATGGAGCGAGCTCACGTCCGCTGCTACGAATGCGGGTCTTCGAAGGCGCAGGCGCGTTCGTCTGTGGCGAGGAGACGGCGCTGATTGCGTCCATCGAGGGTCAGCGCGGAATGCCGAAGTTGCGTCCGCCGTTCCCGGCACAATCAGGACTCTGGGGC
>DAOLDN010000322.1:0-4722 GCA_035327385.1 Verrucomicrobiota bacterium
ATTTGAAATGGCCCGTCGGAAAATTGCCGCTTTCTCCCGCCTCATCCCCGTTTTGTTCAGAGACCGCCGGTGAAATTTCGCCGTCGGCCATTGACGCCTCGTGCCGTGTCCCGTTGTTCGCGCTGTTCGGCGGCGCGGCCTTCTGGCTGGCGCTCAGTTCCGTGTTCGGACTCATCGCGTCGCTCACGTTCCATTCTCCGAAGATGTTCGCGGATTCCGCGATCCTTTCCTACGGTCGAGCCTATCCCGCGTGGTCCAATCTGTTGCTGTTCGGTTTTTGCGTTCCCGCCGGCCTCGGCGTCGGCCTCTGGTTGCTGGCCCGCCTCGGTCGCACGCCGCTGTCGCGTCCGTGGCTCGTCTGGGTCGGTGCCAAACTCTGGCATCTGGGAATTTTCGTCGGCTTGGTCGCAATCCTCACCGGCAACAGCACCGGGTTCGAGTGGCTGGAAATGCCGCGTTACGCCGCGGTGATTTTGTTCATCGGTTTCACGTTGATCGCGTTGTGCGGATTCGCCACGCACTCAGCGCGCGAACACCGTGCGCCGTTCCCGTCCCAATGGTTTGTTCTGGCGGCGCTGTTTGTTTTCCCGTGGATTTACTCCACCGCAATCCTGTTGCTGGAAGTGTTCCCCGTTCGCGGCATGGCGCAGGCCGCCATTGCCTGGTGGTTCTCCGGCAATTTCCTCAACGTCTGGCTGCCGCTGGCGGGTTTCGCCGCAACGTTCTATCTGTTGCCCAAGCTGACGTCGCGTCCGCTGCAAAGCTTTTACAGCGCGCTGTTTGCCTTCTGGACCTTGATTCTTTTCGGTACGTGGACGGGAATCCCGGCGCACGCGGCGTTGCCGGCCTGGATGCCCACTCTGAGCGGCGCGGCGGCGTGGATGATGTTGATCCCCGTTCTGACTGTGGCGGCAATTGCCATCCTGACGTGCCGTGGTTCGAAAACCCCCTGCGGCGGCGGCCCGCTATGCTTCACAAAATTCGGCGTTGCTTCCTTCGTTCTCGCGACGTTGTTGCTGGTGCTGACGGCGTGTCCCGCAGTCAGCCGCGTGACGGATTACACGTGGTTCACGCATGGTCGCACCACGTTGCTGGTCTATGGTTTTTTTGCCATGACGATGCTGGGCGCGATTTACCACATCTTCCCCGGAATTGTCGGTGAGGGTCGTGTTTGTCCCAAATGGATGAGGATCAATTTCTGGCTCGTGATGCCCGGCATCGTGTTGTTCGCGTTGCCGCTCATAGCGGGCGGTGTGATCCAGGGACTGAAATGGTTGAATCCGGAAATCTCCAACGTGGATGTGGCGAAGTCGTTCCTCATGCCGTTCCGCATCAGCACGCTCGGTGAAACGCTGTTACTGCTCGGAAATCTGGTTTTCCTGTTCAACATCGGCTCGGCGATGGTGGGCCACTACCTCGCGATTTTCAAAAGCGCGTATGTCGAGGTGACGACGGTTGAAACGGCGGAGGTGAAATCATGAAATCCGGTGCCGTCGTCTTCTTTGCCGCCTTTCTGGCGCTGTCGGCGTCTTGGGCGGGCTTCGTTCTGGCCCCGCAGATTCAGATTGGTCGCGAGGTTCAAACCAAGTCACTGGGTTCGGGCGATCTCTATCCTCTGGCCGCGCCCGGCCTGGCGCAACAGGGCGCGGCGGTGTTCCGCTCCGAGGGCTGCGTTTATTGCCACAGCCAGCAGGTCGGCCAGGAGGGCGCGCGAGTGGAGATCGTCCTCACGGATGCCGGCACAAACGCCGCAGCCGTCGAAGCTTTGATCGCAAAACTGAATTTGAAGCCCGCAAACGTCGAGGCCGCAGGCCCTGCCGTGAAGGAAATCACCGAGGCCGGAGGAAAGGCGAACATCGAAGTGTTCGCGCTTGGCCCGGACATTTCTCGCGGTTGGGGCAGTCGCCGTTCCGTGGCGCACGATTATCTTTACGATCATCCGGTATTGCCGGGCACACGACGCGTCGGTCCGGACCTCGCCAACGTGGGATTGCGCCTGCCGGACGCCAACTGGCAATTGTTGCACCTTTACGCACCCGCGAGCGTCGTGGCCGGTTCTACGATGCCGGCGTATCGGTATCTGTTTGAAACGCGCAAAATCGGGAACGCGCCGTCGCCGGACGCATTGAACCTTCCAGAAGGCCACGCGCCGCCGCCCGGTTACGAAGTTGTTCCCACTCAAAATGCGAAAGCACTGGCCGCGTACCTCGTGAGCCTGCGCGCCGAAGCGCCGTTGTTCGAAGCGCCCGTCACGCCGCCCCCCGCCGCAGTCGTCAGCACCAACGCGCCGGAGGCCACAGCCCAATGAATCACGACCCCAAATCCAACGCTCCTGACAACACGTCGAACGCCGAGCCTGCGGTGTCCATGACCACGTTGCCGGTCTGGATTTTGACGGTGATGCTCGTGTTACTGTTCCTCGGAGCTTGGCATTTCGATCTCAAGGGCGGATGGTTTGACTCGAAGGTCTATGGGCCCTACACGTCGTTGCATGAGGTTGAATTGATGCAACCGCCCTCAGGAGACATGGACCTGTTCGCGCTCGGCATGAAGGTCTATAACAAGCCGACGTGCGTTGCGTGCCATCAATCCCACGGCAAAGGCACACCGGGACAATTTCCGCCACTGGTGGGAGTGGACTGGGTGCTCGAACCCGATCCGGGCCGGCTCATCCGCATTGTCCTGGGCGGACTTCAGGGACCGATGGAAGTACAGGGCCAGCAGTACAACAACGCGATGGTGCCCTGGAAGGACGTGCTGTCCGACTTGGAAGTCGCCGCAGTGCTGACTTACATCCGCCAGGAATGGGGCAACAACGCTCCCGACGTGACTCCCGAACAGGTCAAAGCCGTTCGTGAAAAAACCAAAGACCGCATGCAACCTTGGACCGCGCCTGAGTTGCTGAAGATTTCTCCGGCGGATTGACGAATCGCATCGCCTGTCCGTCAGCCATCGTCCGGAGCGCCGGTCTGTGACCGGCTTTGAACGGGCGAAACACGACACGTGTACGCCTTCTATTTGGTGTCCGGATAACTCTGAACTCCGTGAATTTTAAGCCGACGAAACGTCGGCGCTCCGGGAGCGCCGGTCTGTGACCGGCTTCAAGTTTACGACAACTTCAACACTCCGTATTTGTCTCGAAATCGGGCGCTGCTCCACGGCCAGTCCTTCGCTTCGCGAACCAAACCCGCTTTCACGGGATTGTTCTCGATGTAACGCACCGCCGTTTGCCGATGTTTTTCATCCTCAATCACAGTGTCCATGTATTCGCGCTCCCAAAATTCACCGCTTCGGCCCAACAGTTTATTTGCCTCTCGTCCCGTAAAACTCTTCCAGCTCTTTATCAATTCCGACAGCGGCGTGTCCCACACGTCCACCAACAGGTGCAGATGATTGGGCATGATGACCCACGCGCCCAGTCGGTAGCGTTGGCCGTCGAAGAACCTGAGCGTATCTTCGGTCAACTTCGCCATGGCCGGTTGCCGCAGCCAACATTCGCCCAGGCCGCGATCCAGATACTCCTCCAGCTTCCGACGACGTTCGCGTCCGGCAGCACTGCGATAAGGAGCGCCGGTCTGAGACCGGCTTTTGGTAAGCTTCGGGACGCGAGCGCCGACATCTTGTCGGCTTTGGGCATCATTCACGTCGTTGAGCCGGTCGCAGACCGGCGCTCCTGTTTCGATTCGCAAGAGATGCTCCCACTCGCCGCGCCGGGATGCAGGCAGCGAATCAATCAATCGGAGCGTGACAATCTGCGTCACGCAGGGCGCGTCGTAATGCGGGAGATAGCCTCGCTGATGCCAGCCGAGAAAACCTTTGGCTTTGGCGTTGGCATCGAGCGGAACGGCCCAAGCTTGCTTGCCCTCCACGAGCTTTTGCAAACCGGGATTGTAAGGCGGTGTTGATCGCTGGGGACGCGGGCGCGCCGACGAAGGAGCGCCGACCTCTGGTCGGCTTTGGGCGTTTTTACGACGGCTCATTTACGCTTCCTGTTGGGTGATGGAATATCGTGGATTTGTCACGCGTTAAGCCGACGAAACGTCGGCGCTCCTTTCTCGGAGCGCCGACATATTGTCGGCTTTGCGCACCCTCACAACCCACATCGCCACGCTCCAACTCCGCACGCCACGTCTCAGCCACGCTGAAAGCCGGTCGCAGACCGGCGCTCCTCTCAGGTCGGTGCTCCGCAGTCAGACTGCGCTTGTCCCTTGCTCCGTCTCAGATTCAAAAGTGTAAAAGAATCAAAGAACAAAGGACAAATCCGTGCCACCTACGGAGCGGAACCGCCCGCCAACACACACCGGAAACCGACGGTGTTTTCGCGATGGTCGGGGAGGCGGTTGTGGCGATACGCACACCGCGCGTAGTACACGATGCTGGACCACGAACCGCCGCGCAACCCACGGTATGAGCCTGGTGCCGGCCCGCGCGGATCGCTCCCCGGCGATGAACTGTAATACGAACTGGAATACCAATCCCAGCACCACTCCCGAACATTCCCAGCCATGTCATACAGCCCATACCCGTTGGGTGCAAAATACCCCGCAGGACTCGTGTAGGGCGCAACCCAAGCGCTGAACGTCGGATGATAGCCGCTTGTGGAACTGGTGTCGTATGCATAGAAACTGTGAGAGTAATAATTCGCCTGGCTGTGAGTAATCGTGTTCCCCCACGGAAACCGCTGGCCGCTGCTCCCGCCCCGCGCCGCCTTCTCCCACTCCG
>DAOLDN010000323.1:0-4669 GCA_035327385.1 Verrucomicrobiota bacterium
CCATCGAATTCTGCGAGGTCGCCTCCATGAGCATGGAACTGCTGGGCAATGAATTCATAGAACAGTTTTATTCAGCAGCGGACGCCAATCGCGCCCGTCGCGTGCATCTGGAGGGCGTGATTGGAGTGTTTCCGTGGATCGCCACAGTGGACGCGTTTCAGCACTGGATTTACACGCACCCCGGACACACGCGCTCCGAACGCGCCGCAGCCTGGATGGCGTTGATGGACCGTTTCGGAGGCGACGTGAACTGGTCCGGTCACGAGGAAGCCCGCGCGCATCTGTGGCATCGGCAACTGCACATCTTCATCCATCCGTTTTACTACATCGAATACGGCATCGCCCAGCTCGGCGCGTTGCAGGTGTGGGCCAATTCCAAACGCGACAAGGCAAAAGCATTGAACGATTACAAATCCGCGCTCGCGCTGGGCGGCTCGCGACCGTTGCCGGAATTGTTCAACGCGGCGGGATGCCGTTTTCAGTTCGATGCAGCCACCATCAAACCGCTCGTACAACTGGCGCGGAGCGAACTGGCGAAACTTGGCGATTGAGATTGAGTCGTTACTACGCCGCATCGTCACCTCGTTGAAACGTATCGCGCGCGCGGACGGTGATTTGCGTCTCGGTTGTAACGCTGTAACGTTTCCAAGTTGTGACGACCATGAAAGTCTTGGTGACAGGCGCCACGGGATTTGTGGGCAGCGAGGTGCTGCGGCAGTTGCACGACGCCGGACATGCTCCGCGCGTCGTGTCCCGCAACACTCAGTCACCCCGCGTGCGCAACCTCGTGCCCGCTTTTGCGACGGAACTGCGCACGGGAGACGTGTTGCTGCCGGATTCGTTGAAGGCCGCCTGCGACGGCGTGGACGGCGTGATCCATCTCGTCGGAATCATCAGCGAAACGGGACAACAGACGTTTGAGAAAGTCCACATGGAGGGCACGCGAAACATCGTCACCGCCGCACAGCGGGCGGGCGCGAAACATTTCATCCATATGAGCGCTCTCGGTACGCGGCCCGACGCCGTTTCGCGCTACCATAAATCCAAATGGGCTGCCGAGGAAATCGTGCGTGGCAGCGGACTGGATTGGACGATCTTTCGCCCGTCCATCATTTACGGACCCGGCGACGGTTTCGTGAATTTGTTTGCCCGGATGTCGCGTTTCTCCCCTGCTCTGCCGCTTATTGGCGGCGGACGCTCGAAGTTTGCGCCGATCCCGGTCGCCGACGTCGCGAGATGCTTCGTGAAGTCACTCACTGAACCACGGTCCATCCGTCAAACTTTCGATCTTTGCGGCTATGAAGTCCTGACACTGAGGCAGATCGTTGAAACGATCCTTGCTGTCACCAATCGCAAGCGGCTGAAGCTGCCTTTGCCGTTTGGGATTGCCCAGATTCAAGCGATGCTGCTCGAATTTTTCTGCGGGACAATACTGCGTCGGCCGCCCCCGTTGAACCGCGATCAATTGCTGATGTTGCAGGAGGACAATGTCGGAAATGGACAGCCGGCGGCGGAACTGTTCGGACTGGGCGAAACTTCGTTTGAGAAGGGAATTGCGGCGTATTTGAGGCGTGGGGTGTGAGGACGTGCGTATTGCGTATTGCGTGTTGCGTCAAGAAATGAGCGGGAACGGTGAGCGGCATCGCGGTTACTTGACGCAACACGCAACACGCAACACGAAGTCAGTCAAGGCACTTTGACACTTGCGGGTGGGCCGCCCGCGCTTCTTAGACTTCGATGCCGTAAGCCTTGATCTTGTTGTAGAGCGTCTGGCGTCCGATGCCGAGGCGTTTGGCGGCTTCGAGTTTGTTGCCGCCGGTTTCCTGAAGCATCTGAATGATGGCGTTGCGTTCAACGCCTTCCAGCAACGTGAAATTTGTGTCCTGCCCTTCCAGGCCTTCGGGCTTGGCGCGCGTGATGGAAAGGTCGCTGGCACCGACCATGTCGCCTTCGCTGAGAAGGACCGCGCGTTGGATTTCGTTCTGCAACTGGCGGATGTTTCCCGGCCAGTCGAAATTTGTGAGCCGTTCGATGGCTTCGGGAGTGAAGCCGCGGATGGCGCGGTTGGCCTGGTTGGAGAAACGTTTCAGGAAGGCGTTGGCCAGCGGCATGACGTCGTCGCGGCGCTCGCGCAACGGAGGCAGATGTACGGAGATGGCGCTGATGCGGTAGTAAAGGTCTTCGCGCATCTTTCCGTCCTTGATGGCTTCCTCGGGTTTGCGGTTGGTGGCGGCGACGAGACGGCAGTTGGTCTTGTAACTGGTCTTGCCGCCGACGGGCCGGACTTCCTGGTCCTGCAATACGCGCAGCAGTTTGCTCTGCGTATCAATGGGCATTTCGGAAATTTCATCGAGGAACAACGTGCCACCCTCGGCCTGGCGGAAAAGGCCCTCGCGGTCGGTGTGCGCGCCAGTGAACGCGCCTTTGACGGAGCCGAACAGTTCGCTCTCGATCAGTTCGCGCGGCAACGCGGCGCAATTGATCTTGATGATGCGGCCCTTACTGCGGGCGCTCATGGCGTGGACGAGGTCGGCGATGACTTCCTTGCCGGTGCCGCTTTCGCCGGTGATGAGCACGGTCACGTCGTTGGGAGCGATGCGTTCGACGGTGCGGACGACTTCCTGCATCACGGAACTGCGAAAAACAGGCGACGTATTGCCGCTCATTGTTTCCAGAGCGCGTCGCAGCGCGTTGTTTTCGTCTTTCTGCCTGCGACTGTCGAGGGCGCCGGTGACGTCGGAAAGAAGTTTTTCGTTCTCGAACGGTTTGGACAGAAATGTTTTTGCGCCGAGGCGTCCGGCTTCGAGCGCCATTTCCATGGTGCCCTGGCCGGTGAGAACGATGACCTCGGTTTCGGGCCATTGCTTCTTGACGCGCGGCAGGAGTTCGAGGCCGTTGGCGTCGCGCAGGTTGATGTCCAGCACCACGACATCGGGCTGGACGCCATTGAAGGCTTTGATGAGCGCGGCGCCGCTGTCGGCTTCTTCGACTTGAAATTCAGTTGAAAGCACGGCTGAGAGCAGGCTGCGAATGCCCGCCTCGTCGTCAACGACCAGGACTTTTCCCTTCATAATTTATTTGTCGCGGTTTTTCACGCATGCGCGCGTGAATGCCGAGAATATTGCGCGGTGCCCGGCATGACGGCCCGCAAGCCGCTCAGGATGAAACTGAACACTCACCAGAAACGGCAGCAAACCCGTGGAGTTTTTGTTGAATTCGACACTTTCCACGATGCCGTCCGGGCTTTCGCCGGTGATCCGGAACAAATTTCCCGGGGTTGCCACGGCCTGATGATGCGTGCTGTTCACGCCCAAAGTCCGCTTGCCGGTTATCTTGGACAGCACGGAGTCATCTGTCAAATGCGCATCGTGAACGATACGGTTCTTTTTGTCGCTGCATTGGTGGTTCATCACGCCCTTGACCTGGCTTCTCAAATCCACCCAGAGCGTGCCGCCGAAGGCCACGTTCAACAACTGGTGCCCGCGGCAGATGGCCAGCAGCGGTTTCTTCTGACGGAACACTTCGTCAATGACCATCAACTCCCGCAGATCGCGTCCACCGCCGTCGGGCGTCTGTTCCACGGTGCGTTTGAGGCGCGGTGAAAGGCGACTGGCGTAGAGGCCCGGATTCAAGTCGTCGCCGCCCGTCAGCAACACACCGTCGGCGCGTCGCACACATTCGGCCACGACATCACGTGACACAGCGGGTGGCATTGTGACGGGAATGGCCCCCGCTGCGATCAACGCGTTCGGATACGCAAAGGAAAGGCTCAACGACAAGTCTCCAAACTCGACTCCCCTTTTTTCTATGCTCGCGGAAACAAGTATCAGTGGCGCTCTGGTCACGTCATGGAACGTAGCCGAGCGGCTGTGCCGTTGTCATGGCGAAAAAAGCGGTGTCGGCGTCCTTTGTGCGCGTCGGTATGAGGCGTGGGTGTTGGTGTCGAAGGGGATTGGATCGCAGGACAATAGCGGTTTCAAAAAATCTGTAGCCGTTCATTGGCCGCAAAAGAACGCAAAGAACGCAAAAGCTCTTTTCCCTTTTGCGTTCTCTGTGTTCTCTCGCGGCCATGGTTTTACTGAATTTGCTAAAGCCGGCAGAGTCGTGGGCTTGCCGCTGCGTTGAGGTTGAAGCTGGCAATGCGGAACGAGTGCGGGAGGCGCGGGGTGTGTGCGGGATTGGTTTGGGGAGTTTTCGTTATAACGCAGTGTCACGTTCCATGTCGTTGGGCCACACAAAGATTGTCCATTCGTTGCACGCTTCGGGAATTCTGCGCTCGCGGTTGGAAATGGTGGCGAGGTGGGAAGTATTTCGATTCCGGCCAAGGGTAACATTAACGGGCTTGCATCAGCATTAACTAACGTGGAGAGAACGGGTTCCAAATCTAGCTGGCATTGCCGTTGCTAAATCCAGCTTCGAGGAAGGAGACCCGTCGGTATGCGCACGGCCATCAGCAGAGCTTCGCGGAACAACCTCGGACTGACACTCACTGAAGTTGTCGTGTCCCTGGCGGTTGGAGATTTGGTTTTCGGAGGCATCCTCACAGGCTACGTCCAATCCACTGTCCGCGCCGAGTGGTCAGCCTACGATCTGGCGGGCCACTCATTGGCGATGCAGAAGCTCGAACAGGCCCGAGCCGCCAAATGGGACACGCAGGCATCACCCCCAG
>DAOLDN010000324.1:0-4664 GCA_035327385.1 Verrucomicrobiota bacterium
TTGGAGCCAGTATTTTTATAATACCAAATAACTTCGCGGTCTTCGGCAAACTGGATGCACTGGCAAAACACATCCCCGACATCGCCGTCGAGTATTCGCGCCGCGTGGGAGTGATGCCGGACATTTTCGAGGGCACGTCGCCTGGCGCCGTGGAATTTGGAGCGCGCCGTTACGCCTTTGGAGCCAAGGGCTGGCAGCAGTCCAGGTTTGAATCGCCAGCTACATGATCCGCAAAGCAGTCATTCCCATCGCCGGACTCGGCACACGATTGTTCCCCGCGTCGCACGCCGTCAAAAAGGAACTCTTTCCCATCGTCGGCCCGGACGGCATCGCGCGCGCCCTGTTCCATTATCATCTGCTGGAACTGTCGGCGGCGGGCATCGGGCAGGTCTGCTTCATCGTCCAGCCCGGCGAGGATGAAATGGTGCGCCATTACCTTCGCGGCCCGGACGCGGCCTATTTGAAGCGACTGGAGAAATATCCCGCGCTGTTGCAAGAGGCAGAACAGATGCGGTCCTTCACCGGCCGAGTCAGTTTTGCCGTCCAACACGAACAGGAAGGCTACGGCCACGCGGTGTATCAGACGAAATCCTTTGCTGACGGCGAAATGGTGCTGCTTGGTCTTGGCGACCATTTGTTCCGTGGCAAACCCGTTTCCCCCTACCGTGAACTTGCGGACGCGGCAACAGTTTCAGGTGGGAAAAGTGTCTCTGCCGTCAATCGAATCACTGCGGCTCAACTCAAGGGCTACGGCACCATCGCAGGCAAACGCCGCGGCGATAATCCCCGATTGATTGATGTGTCGCTCATCATCGAAAAGCCGTCACCCGACACGGCCCGCGAAAAACTCCATGTCAACGATCTGCCCTCTGAAACGTGGCTGGGCTGGTTCGGCATGCACCTGCTGTCGCCTTCCATCTATGACGTGCTCGAGGAAATGATCCGGAACAACACCCGCGACAACGGCGAATTCCAACTGACTCGCGCGCAAGAAATCCAGCGCCAGCGCGAAGGTTACCTGGCTTTGGAGATGACCGGCGCGCAGCGATTTGACTTCGGCACGCCGGAGGATTTTGTGGAAAGCATCCGTACATTTCGCACCGCGTAGTCCCTTGACGAACCTGCGCCGCGAACCGAGCGTTGCGATGGAAAGTTGATGTGACTTATGAAGCGAATATTTCTGATTACCGCCGCCGTTTTTCCGCTGATGTTGAGCGCCCAGGACGAGCCTGTGGACAAGCCGTCGTTCTACGACTTCACCATGCTCGAGCGCGGCTCCGCCCATCACGCGATAACGACGCAACGCTACGATTCCGTGGCGAACGACGGCTACATCTACACTGGCATCGTCATTCAATTGGTGCTTGCGCCGCAGCCGTTGCAACTGGTCAATCCGCTCTCTCCGCCCGAGTACGGCAACGGCGAACAAAACCTCTCGCTCGATCCGATGACCAAACGGCCGATGGGCTTGAACCTGTTCGCCATCAGCTTCTGACCTGCGACTCAATTCCAGCGTGACCCTGACGCGCGGATGGTGCATCGTGGTCGCGTGACGAACACCGAAGCCATACAGCTTCTAGAAAAATTCCGCGCGGGCGGCGTCAGTCGCGACCGCGTGTTGCGCGCGTTCCAGGCCGCGCCCGTGGCGGACATTGGCATTGCGCAGGTGGACATGCACCGCGCGTTGAGGAAGGGATTCCCGGAGGTCATCTTCGGGGCGGGCAAGACGCCGGAGCAGGTTCTCAAGATTGCCTCCAAACTCGTGGACCATGAACAACGCGTCCTGGTCACGCGCGTCAACGGCGAACACGCACGACTGTTGAAGCGCAAATTCAAACACGCCGTTCATCACGATCTGGCCCGCTGCGTCACCATCGAGAAGAAATCTTTGCCGAAACGTCCCGGAACCATCGCCGTCATCTGCGCCGGCACAAGCGATCTGCCCGTGGCCGAGGAAGCCGCTGTCACCGCCGACATTATGGGCAATCGCGTCGAACGCGTGGCGGACGCTGGCGTGGCGGGATTGCATCGCATCCTGGCGAGGCTTGAAGTTTTGCAGAAGGCCAACGTGCTTGTGGTTGTCGCCGGAATGGAAGGCGCGTTGCCCAGCGTGGTCGCTGGACTGGTGAGCAAGCCGGTCATTGCCGTGCCCACGAGCATCGGCTATGGCGCAAGTTTCGGCGGCATTGCTGCGTTGCTGGGCATGTTGAACAGTTGCGGCAGCGGCGTGACGGTGGTGAACATTGACAACGGTTTTGGCGGCGGTTATGCGGCGAGCCAGATCAATGCGCTGGCAAAATGAAATTCCAAATTCCAACAGCCGAGCTCCAGAGAAGCATCAAACTTCAAGCTCCAAGAATTGGAGCGCAGAAGTTCGAGATTTGGGATTTGGAGCTTCTCTGGAGCTTGGAGCTTGGAGCGTGGAGTTCATGAAAATCCTCTATCTCGACATTTTCAGCGGCATCGCCGGTGACATGTTCATCGCGGCATTGATTGATCTGGGCGTGGATGCGCGAAGACTGGAACGGGAACTGGCGAAGCTGAAACTGGACGGTTATCACCTCCACGTCTCAAAGCAGGAACGTCAGGGCATCGCCGGGGCGAAGTTCGACGTGCATGTGTCGCACGACCACGCACACGGCGGACACGCAACACGCAAAACGCAAAACGACCACTATCCCGAACCCGCCCACGCGCATTGCCACGGCGAATCCGCGTGCGGCGCAATGCACCTGCACGAACATTCCCATCACGACCACGACCATTCGCACGACGACAGCCGCAATTTCTCCGACATCAAAAAACTCATCACTCGCAGCAAGCTTTCGGCGTGGGTGAAAAGGAAGTCCGTTGCCGTGTTCCAGCGCATCGCCGAGGCCGAGGGCAAAATCCACGGCAAACCCGCGAGTGAGGTGCATTTTCACGAGGTCGGCGCGGTGGATTCCATCGTGGACATCGTGGGCGCGTGCATCGCTCTGGAAATGCTCGGCAAACCGCGCGTGCTGGCGTCGCCGGTCATCGAGGGCACGGGCTGGGTGAAGTGCGCGCACGGACGATTTCCAGTTCCCGCTCCTGCCACGCTGGCCATCCTTGGAGCGCGGGGCATTGGCATCACGCAATGCGACGAGCCGCACGAACTGGTCACGCCCACCGGCGCTGCGCTGCTGGCGGAGTTTGTGGAAGATTTCAAGCCGATGACTGGATTGATTGCGGAGAAGATTGGTTTTGGCTTGGGCACGCGGGAGAACAAGACGAGACCGAATGTTCTACGGGCGGTACTGGGAAAAACCGCGAAGAAAACATTCAACATTCAACACCCAACATCCAACTTCCAAGACCACGACTGGGAAACCGACCGCATCGCCGTGCTTGAAACCAATCTTGACGACATCAACGCCGAGATTCTGGGCCAGTTTGTGGAAGCCTCGCTCGCGGCCGGGGCGTTGGATGTATTTCACACGCCGATCCAGATGAAGAAGAACCGTCCCGGTGTTATGCTCACAGTGTTGTGCGCCGAAACCGATGCGGACAAGTTCAGCGAAATGATTCTGCGCAACACGACGGCGTTTGGTGTGCGGCGAACGATTGCCGAGCGGCGGAAACTTCGCCGCGAGTTCAAGAGCATCAAAACGAAATTCGGAAATGTGACGGTGAAAATCGGCAGGCTGGACGGCGAGGTTGTGCAGGTCGCGCCAGAGTTTGAATCCTGCCGGAAACTGGCCGCGCAAAAGAAAGTCCCGCTGAAACACATTTACGAAGCGGCAGTCAAAGCGGCGAAGTTGTAGCGCGGGCGTCCTCGCCTGCGAGTTGTGGCGGCGTCTCGCCGCCAGTTCGTGGAACACGCACCGGGACGGTGCTCGAACTCGCGGCCGTGGACGGCTGCGCTACGTAGCATCCATAATTCGTGTGTTTCCGCCTCCTCACGTCGGCGGCTACTTTTCAATTCAATACCAGTTCCTGAGACGCACCTCGATTCCGAGGTCTGTTCCCAACCATTGTTTGAACGTGGCGGCATTGGTCATGGTGCCGCTCTGGTCGCGATAGTGATACGGATAAACGACTTTCGGTCGCATGGCGCGGATGCAATTTGTGGCTTCCCTGGCAGCCATCGTGAAGGGAACGTTCATGCAGAGGAACGCCACATCAATGTCGGTGAGCGCGCGAATCTCCGGCACGTCGCCCGTATCGCCGCTGATGAAGATGCGCTTGCCGCCCAGGGTCAGGACGTAGGAGTTGTTGTTGGTGTAAGGATGGTTCGGGGTGTTATAGCCCGGAACAGCCAGCACGTTGATGCCCATCACGTTCGTTGCAGCGTCGTAGGGGAGAACCACCGTGTTGGATCTCAGCGCCGCTGTCATGGCATTGTAAACTGTCTGGGGAGCGATGATCCGGCAACCCGTGTTCGTGACTGAATTGATGGTGGATGCGCTGTAATGATCTCCGTGGGAGTGCGTGATGAGAATCAAGTCCGCTTTTGGCAGGCCAGCGAAGGTGGCGGGCGGAGCGGGATCGGCGTAAATCATCTTTCCATTCCATTGCATGACGAACGAGGCGTGGTAACGCGGCTGAATGACAACGTCCCCATTTGTCGTTTGTAGAATGTCGCCTGCCATGATGTTCGGCCCGGTCAATTCCACCGCGCGATAGAAGCGCGTGCCAAGATA
>DAOLDN010000325.1:0-4661 GCA_035327385.1 Verrucomicrobiota bacterium
CGATGAAAAACCATTCGTGCTTGTCCAGGTCGTAGAGAAATTCAATCGTGCCCGCGTTGTCGTAGCGGATCGAACGCGCGATGTTGGCCGCCGCGCCGCATAATTCGTCAATGACGTTCGGCGGCAGTCCGAAACTGGGAGCGACCTCCACCACTTTTTGATGCCGGCGTTGCACGGAGCAATCACGCTCGTGCAAATGGATCACGTTGCCGTGTTTGTCGCCGAGAATCTGCACCTCGATGTGTTTTGCGTGCGGAATGTATTTCTCCAGGAACACGGCCGGGTTGCCGAAAGCGCGCTCTGCCTCGGACTGCGCCTCGTCGAGCAAATTGGCGAGGTCGGATGATCTGTGAACCACGCGCATGCCGCGTCCGCCACCGCCGAACGCCGCCTTGATAATGAGCGGAAAACCGATTTCCTTCGCAGCCTTCAACGCCTGTTCACGGTCGGAGATCGGCTCTTCGTTTCCCGGCAACACGGGGACATTGATGCTTTTTGCCAGGGCGCGAGCCGCGGTTTTGTCGCCCATCATTTCCAGCAATTCGGGTCGCGGTCCGACAAACGTGATGCCGGCGCGAACGCAGGCGCGGGCGAACGCAGGGTTCTCTGACAGGAATCCGTAGCCGGGATGGATCGCGTCCACGCCCTTGTCCCTGGCGGTGGTGACGATGCCGTCAATGTCCAGATACGCCGCCACCGGCCCTTTGCCTTCACCGACCAGATACGCCTCGTCCGCCTTGAAACGATGCAGGCAGAAGCGGTCTTCCTGGGCGTAGATGGCGACGGTGCGCAGGTTCAATTCCGTTCCCGCCCGGAAGATACGGATCGCGATCTCGCTGCGATTTGCGGCGAGCAGTTTCTTAAACGGCTTTGCGCCGTGGGCGGTGGGTGGGGCGGAATCCGTGCTGTTCGGTTTCGTCATGCGCCGTCTTTATAGTCGAGCGCCGGGCCGTTGGCAAATCACGACGTTGCCGCGCCTGCCAATTCCGAGATTGGACGCGGGCAACGGATTCAGTAGTCTCGCCCGGCATAAACCTGTGAGCGTTCAATTACATTTCAATAGCCGGGTCATTCCGGCAGCGCCGCAAAGCACGCTGTTCGACTGCGCGGACACGGTCGGCATCAAGGTTCCCACCTCCTGTCGCAAGCAGGGCAAATGCAAGGAATGTCTCGTGGAAGTCTCCCAAGGGATGCAGTTGCTGTCGCCACCGACCGAAGCGGAGAAACATTTGAAGGGGAATTTCCGCCTCGCTTGTTGCGCCCGCATCACCGCTCCCGAAGGTCAAATCCACTGCCACACGATGCGGCGCGGCGAAATGAAGATTGAACGTCACGCCCTGAATCTTCCCGTTGGCGACGCGCTGCTCAAACCAGACCCAACGGTCACGCGCGATGGCGACCGCATACTGCTGGATGGCGTGGAAATCGCGCGAAGCACCGCGCCAATCCACGGCATAGCCATGGACCTGGGCACGACGACGGTGGTGTTGCGGGTGTTGAATTTGGAAACCGGCGAAATTGTTGCCGACGCATCCTTCGAGAATCCGCAGCGATTCGGTGGCTCGGACGTGATGGCGCGCATTCAATACGACACGGACGACAAGACCAGGTTGTTGCAACGCACGCTGGCCGGATACCTGACCCACGCCATCGAAGAACTGCCCGTTGATCCGCGGACGATTTACGAACTCGTCGTGGCGGGAAACTCCACGATGCGCGACCTTTTTTTTCGCCTCAACGTCCATTCCATCGGCCAAAGCCCGTATCAATCCGTCACTGAACTGGAACTGGCCGAGGGTCGCCGTTCGGGCACGCAATTGACCGAATCGGCCCGGCGTCTCGGTCTGCCTTTGCACCCGCAGGCGCGCGTTTATGGAATGCCGATCATCAGCGGTCATGTCGGCGCGGACGCCGCCGCCTGCATGTTGGCGGTGAACCTGGCCGATGAAGACCGACTTGTCGCCGTAATGGACATCGGTACCAACACCGAACTCATCGTCGGTAACAAACATAAAATCTTCGCCGCGTCGTGTCCCGCGGGTCCGGCGTTCGAAGGCGGAGCCATCTCCTGCGGAATGCCCGGCCTGCCGGGTGCCATTGAAAAAGTCGAGATTACTGACAGCGGCTCAACACAAGTCCGAATCATCGGAAACGGACTGCCGGAGGGCATCTGCGGTTCCGGGCTTGTGGACTTGTTGAGCGAACTGCTGCGCACCCAAACGATCAATCCTTTGGGCCGCTTTGAGCAAGGCGACCGCTTCACTCTCGAAGTGAACAGTGATCACCCGATTTATTTTACCGAGAGCGACATTAACGAACTCGCGCAAGCCAAGGGTGCCAATGTCGCCGGGCTGCAGGTCGTGTTCGACCAGTACGGCATCGGATTTGACGACCTCGACGTGTTTTACCTCGCCGGAGGCTTCGGTCGTCACTTGAACATTCAATCCTCCAAACGCATCGGCCTCATCCCGAACATTCCGGACTCAAAGATCGTCCAGGTCGGCAATGCGGCCATCGAGGGTGCCTGCATCGCGCTCCTGTCCGAAACGAAGCGCACCGGACTGGAATCCGTTGTCCGCCGCGTCACGCATTGCCGACTGGAAACGCATCCGGAGTTTTTCAATTACTTCGTCGAAGGCTGCCAATTCAACCCGGTCAACACACCGGCTCAAGTCCAACCCTGATGTTCGAATTTGTTGATACTCACCCTGACTGCAACGTTTCGGAAGCAGAATACGTCCGTTTGCTGGGCTATCCGAAGGATCGTCCGCTCGCCGACCGCGCGCGTGAACTGGCGGATGCCGCCGCCGAGTGGTTCAACAAGAACGGCAGACCCTGGATTTACGCGCGCGAAACGGAGACAATCCGTCTGTCCGAGGACCACTTCATGATCAATGACACGGCATTTTCGTCCAGACGGCTGGTGGAACAATTCACTGTCGCCAGGGTGAACACGGCGATCCTGGTCGTCGTCAGCGCCGGCCCCGAGTGCGAGGAACACGCGGGTCAATTGTGGCAGGACGGCAGGCCGGACGAGTATTTCTTCCTCGAAATCTTCGGATCAGCGGTCGTCGAACATCTCGTCACCCTTGCCAACGGGCGAATCTGCGCCTGGGCGGACGCGAACGGGAAGGTCGCCCTGCCCCATCATAGTCCCGGCTACTCCGGCTGGAACATGTCCGCCCAACTTCAGTTGTGGAACGTTCTCCGTGCCGCCGGCAACAACGCGTTGCCGGGCGCATTGACCGTGTTGGAGAGCGGGATGTTGCGCCCGAAAAAATCCTTGATCGGTCTCATCGGCATCGCATCGGACACGACCACAGCCTCCGGCATGGCCCGGTTGGTCCCGTGCATGACGTGCGCGTTGCCTGGCTGCCAATTTCGCCGCGCACCATTCATACGCTCGCGCCGGCCCGCGTTGTCCTGAGCGGGGGCATCAACAAGAAACGCACGGCCCGCCTGCGACAGATTTTCAATTGTCGCGGCTGGCTCTACGAAGCCGTGGCCGACAGGAGAATTCTCCATGCTTTTCGGCGTGTGTCGCGCATGGATTTGTCCGCACACTTCTGAAAAAGCATCGCCGCTCCATGACAAAACTTTGCGACTTGAACCCATTTGCAAAAGACAAGCTCCCTCCGGCCTTCGCCGAGAAATCCGGCATCGGCTCCCACTACGTGGACGCGTTCATCAAACCGATGAACACCACCCTGACCGACGGCCTGCGCGTCGGGTGCAAACGCAAGGGACTGAAAGTCACGCTAACCGTCGGCACAAAGAAGGGCGAAGGCTTGATGCGTCGTCTCACGGTCAGCAAGGACCCCGTCGTGATGCTCAACGCAGCATTGCAGGAAGCCGCAAAATCCGCGGGCGTCGAGCTGAAAATCACCGACACTGAAATCTTCATCGCCGCCTGAGTCGCCGACATGATGCGCATTTCACGACACCAAACCACAAACCCAGTCATCGCATGAAAATACCAGCCACGTTCTTCATCACTCTGTTGACCACTTCCCTGATGGCGGCTGACGTCAGCCCCAAGGAAGCAGTTGCCGACGCCGCAAAAAAACTTGGCGAGCAGTCCGGCTACGCCTGGAAACAGACCATCACCGTGCCGGAAAGCAATCAGTTCAAGCCCGGCCCGTCGGAGGGGAAATTCGTCCAGGGCGGCGACACGTATTTCACGTTCAGTTTCGGCGACAACACGACGAAGGTATATCTCAAGGACGGCAAAGCTGCCGTCCACGATCCGCGGTCCGGCTGGCGTTCCTCGATTGACCTCGAAAATGAAGAAGGCCCCGGCCGCTTCATCAGCTTCCTGATCCAGGCCTTTCGTACTCCGTCCGTCCAGGCCGCCGAACTCGCCGACGGCGCAAAAGAACTCAAGAAGGAAGGTGACACGATTTCAGGCGACCTCACCGAGGCGGGTGCGAGGGCGCAGTTCCGCTTCGGCGACGTTTCCAATCCCAAAGGCTCGGTCAAGTTCTGGATCAACGAAGGACAACTCGCCAAATTCCAGTTCAAACTCTCCGGCATGGCGGATTTCGGCGGAAATGAAGTGGACCTGGCCCGTGAGACGACCGTAGAGATCAAGGACGTCAATTCCACGAAAATCGAATTGCCCGACGAGGCGAAAAAGATTTTGGAACCGGCGAAGCCTTCAT
>DAOLDN010000326.1:0-4643 GCA_035327385.1 Verrucomicrobiota bacterium
GGGATGCGAGTGATCTTGACGGGAGGCATGGAATGGTATCGCGCAGGTCAGGTGTTGATAAAGAAGTGATAGTCGGGTTGACCTTTGGCTTCGCGGAGGATCATGAGGGCCAGTTCGCGAGCGTGGTAATCCCCCCACATGGAAGATTCGCCGTTGGGCACTTTCTGGCCGGGAGCGATGTGGTCCCAGTTGTTGGGACGATGATAAACCGAGTGGAGTATGAGGCCCTGGTGTTTTGGATTTGTGCTGAGGCAGGGTTCGGCAAAAAGAGTGCGTGCAATGGTGAGAGCGGCCTGACGGTAGCGTGTTGCGTGTTGCGTGTTGCGTGTTCCGTCAAGATAGTTGCCGAGTCGCAATAGACCCTGGGCTGCGATGGCGGCGGCGGAACTGTCCACGGGTTCAAACTTGTTGAACGGGTCGGACGGTTTGTTGAGGTAATTGGCTGGAAGGCGATGGAGATTCGGAGCGCCGGTGTCCCACATCGGAATTCCGTCTGAGCAGCAGTTTTCGAGATAGAAATCCGCCGTGGCCGTGGCTGCGTTTGTGAAGATGCGGCTGGCATTGGCAAGGCCGCCTGTGGATTTGAAGTGAGCCGCGCTCTCACGAGTGCAGCCACGGAGGAATTCCAGTTGTTCCGCAAATCCGCAAATGGCCCAGGCCAGTCCGCGCGTCCAGGTGCTGAAAGGGGAGTAACCTTGCTGTGAGTTCGGGCAACGGAACACGCCGCTGGCGGTGTTGAAGACGGCTTCATGCGCTGTCCGTCCCCGAAGGTCGTAGGCATCGCGGCCTTCGCCGTAATAGATGTTGTAGCGCGCCGTGTTGAGCGCGTGCTGGATGGCGCGGTCGAGCAATGAAATCTTCGCGTCCTGTTCGCCCATCAGCACGTGGCCGAGTTGGTGCGCGACGACGAGCGCGCGACAGGAGCGGATTGTGTCCACGAACAGCGAATGAGGACCGTTGAAGCTATGGATGAAGCCTGTGCCGTCGGCGAGCTTTGTCCAGCGCGACGCCTGCACGGCGCCGCTGGCCTTGAGGGCGAGTTCGTAAAAATGTTGTTCGTCATCGTTTTGCGGAATCCGGCCTTCGCGCATGAGTCGCAGCAGATTTCCGTAGGTGGAAACGTTGTTGAAACCGTGGTCATGCACGCCTGTATGGGACACATGGGACGCCATGTGACGGACGGTGCCGCGGCGGCCGATCTCCAGGAATTGTTCGTCGCCTGTGGCGTCGAATTGGAGGATGGCCGAGCCGTATTGGAAGCCCTGTGTCCATTCCGTCCAGCCGCGCGAGGTGTATCTGCCCTTCACGGTGAAGACGGGCGTTCCGTTGGCGGGTTTCCACGATTTTTCAATGTCGCGGATCTTCGCAGCGGACAATTCGAAGAGGCGTTCGACTGCCGGCTGGAGTTTCCGGGGTGTGATTGAGGAGTCAATTTTGATCATGTTGGGTCAGAGTTTTCTGAGATGGAATCCGCCGTCCACGTGGATGACGTTGCCTGTGGAGTAGGGGAGATGGCCCTTGAGAACGGAAGTGACCGCGAGGCCGACGTCTTCAGGTTTGCCCCAGCGCTGCTGAGGCACAAGTCCCTCGGCGATGAGGCGGTCGTATTTCTCCTTCACGCCGGCGGTCATGTCCGTCTCCATGATGCCGGGGCGGATTTCAAAGACTTGAACTCCGCTGTTGGCGAGGCGCGCGGCCCAGAGTTGCGCTGTCATGGCGAGGCCGGCCTTGGAAATGCAATATTCGCCGCGGTTGACGGACGCGGTGTCCGCCGAGACGGAAGTGATAAAGATGAGTTTGTAGCCGCCGGACAGCGCTGATGCTCCGGGTGATTTGAGCCAGTGGTTGACGGCGAGTTGCGACAGGAAAAACGGGCCTTTGAGATTGACGCCCAGCACTTCGTCATAGCTGGCCTCCGAGGTTTCGGTGATGTCGGCGCGGACTCGTGGTGCCATGCCGGCGTTGTTGACGAGGGCGTCGAGGCGACCGAACGCGGAGAGTGTGGCCTGCAAGAATGCGGCGCGTTCGGCTGCGACGGCGAGATTGCCGCGCACGGGGACGAATTGTTGAGCGGGGTTCATCGCGGCTGCCTTGCAGAGCGCCACGGTTTCAAGAGCGGCGGCTTCGTTCCCTGCGAAATGGACGGCGACACTGCAACCGGCAGCGGCGCATTGCTGCGCGATGCCCCGGCCCAGGCCGCGGCTTGCGCCTGTCACGAGGACCACGGGTGTGGCTGGTGTTGTGCTCATAAATGCTGAATTGCGGACGGCGGAGAGTTTGGGCGGGAACGGTTTCAATTCCAAACAAATTGCACGGCGACCGGGGACGTGACTTGACACTGCCCCCGGAGTTTCGGCGTCGGAGCGCGGCTGTGTCGCCGCGACTCCGGCATATGGCGAAGCCGCTGCGGCTGGTCTGAGACAGCGCCGCGCTCCGGGGGCAGTGTCAAGATGCACGCACGCCCGGGGGTTCAGGAGTATTTTCTTGTAATTGGAAATCTGCGGGACTAAACATGGTCCGACATCCCCAAGTTGCACCGGTCAGACGGGATGCACTGAACGCAAACCAACTCCAATGTATGGTTGAAATCAAAGTCCAGTGTTCCTGCGGTCAAAAGTACAAGTTCGACGTCGAGCCTGTGAACGGGCAGATGCCCTACACGATCGCGTGTCCGATCTGCGGTGCAGACGGGACAGCGGCGGCCAACGGCGTCATTCAAAGCACGCTTGCCAGCGCGACGGCTGCGGTCGCGCCGCCGGGAGTCGGTGCGCCGCCAATTCCACCGCCGGTTCAACCGGGACGGCTTCGCATCAGCACCAGTCACGCAAGCGTTCCGCCCCCGCCCCCGCCGGTGAGCGCGGCGGCTGCGGGAGGGTTTCAAGCTCCGGCGTCAAAACCCGTTGTACAACGCGCTGCGCCGCCGAAGAAACCCGTGTCCGACGAGAAGATGTTTTTGATGGGCGCGATCGGCGCTGTGGTTGGGGGATTTCTGGGAATGATGGGATGGTTCTGGTTGATAAAAGTGACCGGCTACGAGATTGGATTTGCGGCGTGGGGAGTGGGTTTACTTGTGGGAGTGGGCGCCCGGGTTCTGGCCAAACAAGGCAGCACGATGCTGGGGATCGTTGCGGGCGCTTGCGCGCTGGTGGCGATCGTTGGAGGGCAATATCTGGCGGCCAAGAGCGCCGTGGACGAGGAACTGGCCAAATGGGCGGACGAAGCATACGACGAACGAATGAAATACGCGCAAACCGCCGCCAAAGCCGAAACCAACGAGGACATCCGCGCGTTCCTTGCCAAGGACTACGAAGTGGCTGCTTCCGAAATCAGCGACGAGCAGGTCCGCGATTTTCGGGAAAATGAACTGCCCGAACTCAAGGACCTTGCCAGCGGCAAAACCACCAAGGAAGAGTTCAACAAGGATTTCAACGAGATCAAAGACAGCTTTGTGTACAAAATTCTGCTGCTGAAAGAGAGCGTGGGACTGTTCACTTTGCTGTGGCTTTTCCTCGGCGTAGGAAGCGCCTACAAGATAGGGTCCGGCGGAGAAGATTGATCCCCGCAGCTCGGTTTCCCCTTCGATCATCCACACTGGGCTTTCTGGCGCATGGCGTGGTCCACCAGCACAAGCGCTGTCATCGCCTCCACCATCGGCACCGCTCGCGGCAGCACGCAAGGATCGTGGCGGCCGCGACCGGTGATGGTGGTGTTCTTGAGTCGTTCGTCCACGGTGTCCTGTTCGTGCATGACGGTGGCGACGGGTTTGAACGCCACGCGGAAATAAATGGTCTGGCCGTTGGAGATGCCGCCCTGGATGCCGCCGGAGTGATTGGTAGTCGTCTTCACCTTGCCCGACGCGGCACGAAACGGATCATTATGCTGGCGGCCCGTCAACAGGATGCCGCCGAAACCCGACCCGATCTCAAAAGCCTTTGAGGCCGGCAAACTGAGCATCGCCTTGCCGAGGTCCGCTTCCAGGCGATCAAAGACAGGTTCGCCCCAGCCTGGGGGCACTCCACGCGCCACGCCCTCGACGATACCGCCAACGGTGTCGCCGGCCTTCCGCATTTTCTCGATGAGCCGGATCATTTTCGGCGCGGCGGTTTTGTCGCCCGTGCGGACGATGTTGGATTCGATGTCGGCGAATTTCACCTTTTCGGGATCAACATCGGCGATGATGCGCTGGACCTGTTTGACGTAGGCGAGGATTTCGACTCCGAAACGGTCCTTGAGGATTTTCTTCGCGATGGCTCCGGCGGCGACGCGTCCGATGGTTTCACGCGCGCTGGAACGGCCGCCGCCCTGCCAGTTGCGGATTCCGTATTTTGCGAAGTAAGTGTAGTCCGCGTGCGAAGGGCGGAACTTGGATTTCATTTCAGAGTAAGCCTCGGGGCGCGCGTCCGTGTTGCGCACCCACATGCAGATGGGAGTGCCGAGGGTTTTTCCGTTGAACACGCCCGAGAGGATTTCCACGGTGTCGGATTCTTTTCTGGGTGTGACGATGCGTGACTGGCCGGGGCGTCGTCGGTCGAGGTCGGGTTGAATGTCGGCCTCGGACAACGGGACGCGTGGCGGGCAGCCGTCCACGACAACGCCCACGCCACCGCCGTGGGATTCGCCCCAGGTGGAGATGCAGAAAAGTT
>DAOLDN010000327.1:0-4643 GCA_035327385.1 Verrucomicrobiota bacterium
TGAATGGTGAAGAACACCGACGACGGAGGCAGCGGTGTCATCAGGCCCTTGATGAACTTGTTTCCAGTGAGCGGGATGTAAGTGACGGTGGGCCGGTCCGTGTAGCTGCCGGCCGCGCCCATGTTGAGTGAACTGGACACCGGCCCGCTGGCGGGGAAATTGATGTTCTGACCCACAGTGGCCGTGGTCTGGAGCGTGTAACCGGAAACGATCTGGCCCACGTCCACAAAAATCGGCGGATCGAGGTAGCGGAGCTTGACGATGTTCAACAACGTTTTTCGCTTCCAGGATTCCGAAAGCGAATCGCTGTAATCAAAACGGTCGCGCGCAACGCTGCCGGGGCCGATGGAATGGCAACCGGTCGCAACCAGCGCCAGTCCGAGCGCCGTCATCTGGAAGATTGTTTTCACGGCATCGTCAGTTCCGCCCCGGTCGGAGGGGCAATCTCATCACCGTATCCAGCCCTGTTCCTTGAACCGGATTTCGAGTTGTTGTGCTATTTCTTGGGCCGTCTTTTTTGCCCGGCCTTCAATCTTGGAACTGCCGGAGGCTTCGCCATAGACCTTCATTCCGCCGCTAACGATGAGTCCGACGGGATTGCCGGTGACGATCAACCCGGCAAGCCCCACCGCCGCTCCGGGCGTCTTGCTTCCGGTGGAATCGGTCATGCCCGATCCCAGTTTCCGCAATCCCGACGGTGTCATCTGGTAGCCTTCGACCAGCACTTTGAGTTCGGAACTTCCCGCTCCCAGCCCGATGCCGACCCGTTTTGCGGCGCTGCCCTGGTTGATGGAAACCAGGTAGCCGCGGATGACGATGTCATTGATCTGCGGCGTGGTGGCCGGGGCGGAGAGGAGGCCGGGCATTCCCATTTCCTGTATCTCCTCAACCAGTCGCGCGGCGATCTCGGCTCCGACCTTGCGACCGATGGCGATTTCCTCGGTCGTTTGCGGCGTGGCAGGCGTGACGTCCGCACCGGCCAGTTCGGAGTCCGCGGGAATGTCCGACGGTGTGGCGACGAAATCATAGACGAGAATGCGGTTGGGACGCGGCAGTTTCTCGTTCACGAGTTGTTCGCGTTGGGTGACCTTGGTGGAGGCGCAACCCGAAAGCATCAGGGCCGCGAGCATGCCTGCCCCAATCATTGTTGTCGTCTGAAGGAAGAATGGGCGCATTGGATTGGATTTCATTGAATTCGATCACCACCGCACGAGAAAGCCGGTGGATGTTCTGGCGTCCGGCTGTCTATCCGTCGGGAACGCCCCCGGATGCGCACGCATCCGACACACGCCACGCAACATGCAGACAGAATCAACCGCCGTCCGATGGCGATAGACTGGCAGGCGCGAGCCTGGATGCAACCCGGAAAAAATACCGGGTATCAATTCCGGGTCGACCGCATACAATGGCGGCGGACTCACGCAGCCGATGCCCGTTGTCGCCACCGGCTCAAAGACAACGGTCATCGGGAAAGAGACTGTCGGCATTTTTGGTTCGAAGAATCTCGCCGCATTGGCAAGAACCGGCTTTTTGATACCGGTATCGCGCAGGCGGCTGATGAAGCAGTCAACATCGCATAAAAAACCACAAAAAAGCATGAAGACCATGAAAAAGCACCTGTTCCTCGCATTGGGGCTCGCGACCCTGCTGGCCACGGCCACGCAGGCGAGCCAACAACAACTGGCCAGCAGCATCACCGAAGCACAAGCGGAGGCCGGTCGCACCCTCCACCAACTCAAGGCCACGCTCAATTCGCTCACGGCGTTGACGAAGCAAAAGAAGGGGGATTTGCGCCCCGCTTACGACGCGTTTGCCGCCGAAGTGCCGAAGACGCAGGCCGCCGCCGGCTGGACAAAGACACGCGTGCAGTGGATGGACAGCGACGGGAAGAGCTATTTCGACAACTGGCAGAAGACGATTGATGAGATCGCAAGCAAGTCTCTTCAGAAGAAAGCCCAGAAACGCCTGGACGCCGTGAGGAAGAACTATGACAAGGCCCGCGAGTCCATGGCCGAGGCCAGTGAAAAGTTCGCCCCGTTTCTTTCGGACTTGAATGACATCCAGAAACTGCTTTCGCAGGACGTGACGCCTGCCGGGGTCAAGGCCATCAGCAGCACCGTCAGTGACGCCAACTGGCGCTACAAGGCCGTCCACCGCGCCGTCAGCGACTCTCTTGAAGAAATGGGCAAGATGTCCAAATCCTTGTCCTCGGAAAAAGAGTAGCTTCAAAGGTTCACAATCACCGCCACCCCGGCCCCGCTGAAACTCCGTGCAGCGCCGGGTGGCGGTTTTTTGTTGCTGCGGACTTTCGTGAAAACTGGCGGCGTGGGCGGCTGTTTGCTGTTTCAACGGGCGACGGGCAAACTTTGCAAGTCACAGTCATCCATAAGCGCACCGCCTGTGCGCGGCCCGCAATGGTTCCTTGAATTTGCTCCCGCCGAATATATTCTCCCTCCGAGATTTGCCGCCCGAACCGTCGCGGCGACACGCGGCACCCGGAACAAACAGGTCCAGATGCGAAACCACCGCAAAACGTGGCCGACCTTCGACGAGATGCGAGCCGACGCCGAAAACGGCGACCCGGAAGCGCAATGCTACCTTGCCGTCTGCTACCAGACCGGCCAGGGCATCGCGCAAGACTATTCCGAGGCCGTGAAATGGTTTCGCAAAGCCGCAGACCAGGACGATCCGGTGGCCCAGTGTTATCTCGGCTTCTGCTTCCAGTCCGGCCAGGGCGTCGCCCAGGAGTTCGGGGAAGCCGCAAAATGGTTTCGTGAAGCCGCCGAACGCGGCGACGCCGCCGCGCAGTTCAACCTCGGCATCCTTTACGAAACCGGCCAGGGCGTACCGCAAAACTACGCCGAAGCCGTCAAATGGTATCACGCCGCCGCCGAACAGGGCGAACCCCAGGCGCAGTTCAACCTCGGAGTCTTCTACGAACAAGGCCAGGTCGTCCCCCAAAACTACGCCGAGGCCGTCAAATGGTACCGCCTCGCCGCCGAACAGGAATGTGCCCCCGCCCAATGCAACCTCGGCCTCTGCTACGAAACCGGACGCGGCGTTCCC
The DNA here is from genome assembly GCA_035327385.1 of Verrucomicrobiota bacterium. Classification (GTDB taxonomy): domain Bacteria; phylum Verrucomicrobiota; class Verrucomicrobiia; order Limisphaerales; family JADLHS01; genus DAOLDN01. Next base: position 3,067 of record DAOLDN010000327.1, read on the forward strand.
CAAAGCCAGCAGGACGCCGTCAAATGGTTCATCCGCGCCGCGCGCCAGGGCGACAAAACCGCCCAACACAATCTCGGCGTCTATTACGCGCGCACCGGCACCACCGTGGAAAACGTCGAGGAATCCGAAGGCGGCGGCATCTGAACCGTGCAACTTTTCGCCTCTGAAACAACAAACCCACTGACGGCCGTTCGCGTGTGACGCCAGCCCATTGCGATGAAAACCATTCTCATCATTGACGACGATGCCCGCTATCGCGGCGTGATGGGTGAATTGCTCCGCCACCACGGCTGGCAGGTCATGGAAGCCGACGAAGGCGACGCCGGCCTCGAAATGGTCAAACGCCACCGGCCCGCGATCGTGCTTTGCGACCTCTTGATGCCGCGCGGCAACGGCTTTCAAGTCTGCCGCGCCATCCGGGGCGACGTCACCCTGCGCCACACCAAAATCGTCGTCACCTCCGGTCGCGACTACGAGGTGGACCGCATCGCCGCGCGCGATGCCGGGGCCGATGAATACCTCGTCAAACCGGTGCAACCCTCCGAACTGTCCGCCGTGCTCGAACGCCTTTCCACCACGCCCTCCGCGCCGGGCGACCACGCGCCGGTCCTCGCCGGCAACGTCGCGCCCACCCAATTCAAATTCTGGGGTGTTCGCGGTTCGATCCCCACTCCCGGCCCGGCCACCGTGCGTTACGGAGGCAACACCTCCTGCATCGAAATCCGCGCCGCCGGACAGGTCATCATCCTCGACGCCGGCACGGGCTTGCGCGCCCTCGGACGACAACTGGCGAAAGAATTCTCCGGCCAGCCCCTCAGCCTCACGCTGCTGCTCTCGCACACGCACTGGGACCACATCCAGGGCCTGCCGTTCTTTGCGCCCATTTATCAACCCAACCGCATGCTGCGAATCCTCGGTTTCGAGGGCGCACGCACGGGCCTCGTCAACGTCCTCTCCGGCCAGATGGAAAGCCCCTATTTCCCTGTCCCGTTCGGCGAACTGCCCGGAAACATCCAGATTGAGGAACTGCGCGACATGGAGTTCCAGGTCGGCCCGCTCAAAGCCGCAGCGTGGTTTGCCAATCATCCCGGTGTGTGTGTCGGCTACCGCGTCTTCACGCCGGACGGCTCCATCGCCTTCTTCCCGGACAACGAACCTCGCTGCCGTTACAAGGGAGAAACAGCCGTCGCCTCCGCCAACCCCAAAATCTCCCTCGACTTCGCAATGGCCGAGGAACAAAAGATGATCGAATTCCTTCGCGACGTGGACGCGCTCATCCTCGACGCGCAATATGATTTGGAGGAATACGAACAGCACGTCGGCTGGGGACATGGTTGCGTCAACGACGCCGTCGCTCTCGCCATGAAGGCCAACGCCAAAAATCTTTTCCTCTTCCATCACGACCCCGACCACGACGACGCCAAAGTGGACGCCATGCTCGCCCACGCGCGCTCGCTGGTGACCGCCGCCGGTTCGTCGTTGCGGGTCGAGGCCGCCTGCGAAGGGGCCGTCGTGGAACTGTCAAAAATCTCAGCCAACAAACCCCGCGCATGAATGCGGTTGCAGGTTACAGGTTG
>DAOLDN010000328.1:0-4639 GCA_035327385.1 Verrucomicrobiota bacterium
ACCACACGCACAAGTCCGGATCAAACACGCTTAAATCCACGCGGTCGCCCGACAACGCTTCACTTAACTCCCGCAGCGTGTAGTGTTGCGCGTTGGACGCGATGCCCAGCGCGCAGCCCTTTTGCTGAAGCAAACGCAGCCCGTGCCCAACACCCGCAAACAGCTTGAGCGAGCGTCCAATCTGCACCTGGCGGAAGATGAACTCATCGCGCGCCTCCCGCGACAATTTTGAAACGGCGGGAATCACTTCCTCCACGACTGAAGGCCAGTTGATCTCTGGAAATGCGACGCCGCGCGCCTTGGCGGCATCGTGCCGTTGAGTGATGGCGCGATTGCACGCCACGGAAAAATCCAGACGGCTGATCGGCGGCGACGTGTTGAACGTGTCGTGGAACAACTGCTCCCAAAGCGCGTGTCCGTCCGGTGGCGGCGGGCCGACTTCCAGCAGCGTTCCATAGACATCAAAAATAGCGGCTCGTAATTTCATGTCCGGGAACTCCATAAAAGCGGATAAACGTTCTCCGCCGCGAGCTTTTTTCCTATGAAATCGCTCTGCACTTCGGACGCGTCGTGGTTGATTGTCAAACCGGACACCGCCGGCGACAGCAGCCGCGAGAAATGTTCCGCATACGCTCCGGCGCTCAAACAATGAGCCGCCGCCGCAGGCCAGCGGGTGACCTGCAGCCGGCCGGACTCCGCGCGTTGCCGCCAGGTTTTGAGGAAAGGATTCAGCGGCGCGCACAGTTCCCACGACCGTAGCGCGGGCTGCGAAAGCACCTGCAATTGCGCGTCGAGACTCAGCCGGCTGAACGGCAGCGCGCCGGGAACGTCTCGCCGGGCGAGGATTGCGGGTGCAGCCGCCTGTTTCCTCAACGGAGCGGGCAGTTGACGTTTCCAGGCATTGAAACGCATCGCCTGCCTCGCGCGCTCGGACTTCCAGTCGAACAATTCCACGGGCACGAGAATCTCTCCGTAGTATTGCGGAAAACAGAATCCGAACCTGCCGAGGTCGGGGGCGATGTTCGGCAACGAGCGCGCGATCAACGGTCGTTCCGCCGCCGCCGCCTCCAGATACGGCAGACCAAAACCCTCCTGAATGGAAGTGAGCATCACACATTCGCTGGCGGCAATGAGTTCGGGCACGGACGGCTTGTGCGTTTCGTCGCCGGCCAGCACGCCCAGCCGCAACCGCCAGTGATGTTGATGCGCCGCCGCGTTGAGTTTCTTAAAATAAGACTGCTCATCGCTCGAACTGACGCCGCCCGTGGTGACCAGCCACGCATCCGGACGCAACCAGCGCGTCAGCAGGAGCGCCTCGGCCACGTTTTTGCGGCGCAGCAGCCGGCACGGCAGAATCCATACCGGCGATGGTTTGCCGCCGAGCTTCGTTTGCAGCCAGCGACGCGCAACGATCACGCGCCGCGCCGGCGGCTGCTGGGCGCGTTCGGTGAGATTGGGCAACCACGCGGACCGCCGGTGAAAATGCCGCCGTAACACGGACGAATCCGCGTGATTGATGGCGGCATAACGAAGCGTCTTGGCGCGGGGAAAAACGATCTTTGCGGCGGCCGCCAGCGTGCGAACTCCATAACGCCTCATCTCAGGCCAGCGCAACCAGCGGTTGTCAAACCACCAGTCGTGATGATGCGCCACGAGCGGCACTCCGCGCGCTTCGCACGCGGCTGAAAGTTCACCCGTCAGGAAAAGATTGCGCGCGATGCCGGGGTTGTGCGTCCACACGACGCAGTTTTCCTTCGTTGCGCCGTCGAGCAGCCGGTTCAAAGCGCACACAACCGCCGCCCGCACCTTGGCCGGAGACGATCGCTGTTCGGAAACGTAATTCAGAGACGGCTCCACGAAGAATTCCACCGGCACGGGCTTCATCAGCCGCCGGAACTCGTCGTTCCATCGCCGGTCATCAGCCTCGCCGCACGCCAGCGTGACGGAATCAAACCCCATGCGGCGTGCAATCGGGCCGGAGGCCAGTTCGATGATGCGGCGGATGCCGCCGGGTCTGAGATGATAATGGACGATGACAAGTTTCAACGTGTGACCATTGTTTTCACTCGGCGTCCCGCGTCGAACTTTTTTTTGGGTGCATCTGACACTGTTCTTGCTTTCTCCCTCTCCTCCCCCGAGGGCGGAGAGGGCCGGGGAGAGGAGGCACAATGTTTTCGGGCTTGAAGTTCCCCTCCCCCTGAATTGGAGCGCCGGTCTCCGACCCGGCGCGAACCTGCGTTTGCACCCCAACGCGCCGGGTCGGGAAAGCGGCGCTCCAATCGCGGTTCAGGGGTTCAAAGCGCGAATCGAGTTTCGGCGAATTCTCGCCCCAACCCTCCCCGCTTGGGCGGGGAGAGGGAGTTAAGAACAGTGTCGAGATGCACCTTTTTTTGGATAATTGAAAGGCAAGCTTGCATCCGGCTGCTGTCGCGGGCAAAAATTCTGAACATGGCGGACTTTTTTCAAACCGGCGCCATTGCCACGCTCCACAGGCTGGGCAAACAGGACGTTACGCGGATGGAGCGCGAATTGTGCGACTTTGCGACCGAGACGCACATTGGCCTCGTGCTGCCGTGCCACATCAAGGAACTGGGGTCGCCCGCGCTGCGTCAGATCATGCGCGAGTTGCGCGGCGTGAAGTATCTGAACCAGATCATCGTGGGCATTGACGGCGCGAACGCGCGCGAATGGATGCGGGCGCGGCGCATCTTCGGCCAGTTGCCGCAACGGCCCACGTTGCTGTGGAACGACGGCCCGCGAATGCGCCGCCTTTACGAGAAACTGGACGAGGCGGATTTGCACCCCGGCGCTTCCGGCAAGGGCCGCAACGTGTGGACGTGTTTCGGTTACGCGCTGGCCAGCGAGAAGGTGCAGATGGTGGCCGTGCATGATTGCGACATCGTCACCTACAGCCGAGAACTGCTGGCGCGGCTGTGCTATCCCGTGGCGCACCCGGCGATGGGTTTTGACTTTTGCAAGGGTTACTACGCCCGTTACACCACCAAACTCAACGGACGCGTGATGCGCCTGCTGGTGACGCCGCTTATCCGTTCGTTGATCAGCATCATCGGCCAACACCCATATCTGGTGTACATGGACACGTTCCGCTATCCGCTGGCGGGCGAGTTTTGCCTGGACTTGGACCTCGTGCGACGCGTCCGCATTCCGGCGGACTGGGGATTGGAAGTGGGGTTGCTGGCGGACGTGTTCCGCAACGCATCGCCCAAAAGCATCTGCCAGTCCGAACTGGCCGAGAATTACGACCACAAACACCAGGAGTTGTCCTCGCGTGACCCCGACAAGGGCCTCAACAAGATGGCGATTGATATCGCGAAATCCATTTTCCGCACGATGGCCGCCGAGGGCATCAAACTGGACGCGGGCCTGTTCGACACGCTGTTGAGCGCCTACGTGCGACGCGCGGAGGACACCATGCGGCACTACGGCGCGGACGCGTCCATCAATGGGTTGCTGTTCGACCGTCACGAGGAGGAACTGGCGGTGCAGACGTTCGTTCGCGGCATTCGTTCTGCAGCAAAGGCGTTTCAGGACGATCCATTGGGCGCGCCGCTCATCCCGAACTGGAATCGCGTGCAATCCGCCCTGCCGAGTTTCTTCGATGAACTGAATGAAGTGGTGCGGATGGACAACGAGTGAGGCGGTCGCAATCGCCCTTCACCACATCGCCCAGCAGCCGTCGTTGTCCCACATTTGCGAGCCTCGATAGGTTTCCATCTCCCGGGCCTTTTTCCACGACACCGAGCCGTCGAGCAATCCCACGTTGCCGCCCGCCGCACCAATCGCCGCCGATGATGCGCCGCCGGCGCTGGTGTTGGAGGGATCAATGCCTTCGAGGATCGGCCCGTTCTTTCCGTGCGGTGCGAAGGTCTGTCCGTAGCCGGGCGACCAGTCGTTCATTTCAGACACGAGCACAAGACCGCTGTTGTCGGTGAGGCGTTGCGGCGAAATCCACGTTGCGGAATGGCCCGGCAACGGAGGCCACGGCGTGTTGATGTGGCCTCCGTGATAATTGTAACCCACCACCCAGCCGTAGTTTTGTTCATCGGACGGACGCAACGCCTGTTGTTTGATGAAGTAATCCCCGAAGCCGGGGCAGTGGATCATCTTCTCGCTGCCCGCGTAAGTGACGACGGCGTTGCTGGTGGCCGCGCACAGCACGGGCAGATGATCGTCCTCCGGACTGACATCCGACTCGCCGCTGGGGAGATATTGCCGGTTGTCGTCGCCATACATGTGAAGTCCCAGCGTGAACTGGCGCACGCTGTTCTTGCAGGTGGCGCGACGCGCGCGTTCCTTGCCTCCGGACAGCGCGGGCAACAGCAACGCCGCCAGGATGGAAATGATGGCGATGACGACGAGCAGTTCGATCAACGTGAAGGCACAATCACCTTTCGGATTCGAAGCGGACTGAAACTGGAATGGACGGCCTGTTCGCACCGGATGTGGTGAAACATCCTTCATGCCGCGTAAACGTCAACCAGCCGGCGACCCGCCTCGACGTTTCAATCCCTCTCGTAATCTGAATCTTAATCCTCGAACCGATTCCTGACAGGGAGATGTGGAGTGGTTCTTCGCTGTTTCCGGTGGAACCGTTCCCGCCACAAGCACCAACATCCAA
>DAOLDN010000329.1:0-4627 GCA_035327385.1 Verrucomicrobiota bacterium
AGCTGGTGAGTGTGTGATGACCGGTCGGAGCGCGATTCGGGAACAGTGACGAGGAGAAGATTGTGCCGAGGATTTTGAACCCTTCGATCTTTGGTATCAACATGCCGAAACCCTGACAGGAATGCGCAACGTCATCGCGGCGAAATCCTAGCACGACGCTGGCCACGGGCGGATAGCGGATTTCAGAGAACGCTTGGAGCGCCGAGCGCCGGCTCGGCTCGTTGCGGGTTTCGCTACTGGCCGAGCCGGTGCTCGGCGCTCCAATCAATTCCAATTCCGCCAAAGCCTTCGCAGTGCCGCAAAAAATCACCGCGCTGTGGTCGGTTTCGCCGGATGAACTTGTGACACGCCAGCCATCCGCAATCTGCATCAGTGCTGTGACCGGTGAGTTCAACTTCACGGCATCGCCGAGTTGCGAGGCCAGTGTGTCTGGCAACACCTGCAAACCTTCATCAAACGAGAATTTGGGAGCGCGATCCTTGGCCACTTCGCCGCGCTTCTTGCGTTCGCGCGCTCCGAAAATCTGGCCCTTGATCATCGAGCCGTAATTGTCCTCCAGCGCCTTGAGCTTCGGGAAGGCGTGCGTGACCGACAGTTTGTAGGGATCGCCGGCGTAAATGCCCGCCACCAATGCGTCAATAGCGTGATCCAAAAACTCCTGGTTGAATCGTCGCACCACGAACTGCGCAATGCTCTCCTCCACGCCGTCGCGTCTCGGCTTCACGAACGGCTCGCGCAGCACGGCGAGCTTGGCTTTCAGCGTAAAGAGTTCTGTCGTGAAGAAACCGAGCGGCTTTGCGGGCATTTCGATGGGCCGGCCGTAGCGAACGACATAGCGCGCCTCGGCCTTCGGATCGGGATCGAGCCGCCGGGACTGCAAACCGGCGTCCAACACGAGTTGTCCGATCTTCGGCGATGTATCGAGCAACGTGTTCGGCCCGAACTCGGCGAGGTAGCCATCCTTGCGGATGGATTGAATGACACCGCCCACGCGGTCGCTGCCTTCATACACCGTGACGGGAAAACCTTTCCGCTTGAGGTAAAACGCCGCCGTCAACCCCGTGATGCCCGCGCCGATGATTGCAACCGATTTCATGTCTCGCAAAAAATAGGCTCAGCGGGCAAAAGCTCCAAGCACCAATCCCGCATGCGTGACTCCAGAGAAGCTCCAAGTTCCAAACTTCAAGCAGTCGCGGGTGCGGGTTTGGTGCTTGGCGTTTGAGATTTCTCTGGAGCTTGGAGCTTGGAATTTGGAGCTTTCACGCGTTGCACCGCGCGCCAGATCGCCTCGCAAGTGGCCGGTGATGCCAGTTCCACTTCGCCCGGGGCGTGGCCGAACGCAGCGACCGCGTCGCGGATGGCTTCGCGCACGGAAATGGCCAGCATCAGTGGGGGTTCGCCGACGGCTTTGCTGCCATGCACGACACTTTTCTGCGTCGCGTTCTTGAGCAGAGCCACGTTGAAAATCTTCGGCGTGTCTCCGATGGACGGAATCTTGTATGTGTCGGGCGAATGAGTCAGCAACACGCCCTTGTCGTTCCAGAGCAATTCCTCGGTCGTCAACCAGCCCATGCCTTGAATGAAGCCGCCCTCGATCTGGCCGCGATTGACGGCTTCGTTCACCGAATCGCCGACGTCGTGAAGGATGTCCACTCGCAACACGCGGTGCATTCCGGTGAAGCCGTCCACCTCCACTTCCGTCACCGCTGCGCCGTAGGCGAAATAATGAAACGGTTTGCCGCGACCTGCTGCGCGATCCCAATGAATTCCGGGCGTGGCGTAGTAACCGGTAGTCGAAAGACTGACACGCGACAGGTAGGCTTTCTTGGCAACGTCTGCAAATGAAACTTTCACGTCCGGCCGGCTGCCGTGAAAAACGAAACCGTCGGCAAAGACCAGATCATCCTCACGTAGGACGGGCGTCGCGCCTGTCTCTGACTTCTCGACTTCCTGTTTGGTTGGAGACAGGCGCGACGCTTGTCCTACGAGGTCCAGCGCAACCGGTGCCAATCGCGCCCTAAGAATCTCGCACGCATTTTTCACCGCCGCGCCGTTCAAATCCGTTCCCGCGCTTGCCGCTGTTGCTGAAGTGTTCGGCACCTTGTCCGTGCTCGTCGGCATCACGCGGATGTTGTCGAGTTTCACGCCCAGCGTTTGCGCGGCGATCATCGCCACGTTGGTGTAAAGGCCCTGGCCCATCTCCGTGCCGCCGTGATTCAACTGCACCGTGCCGTCTTGATAAATGAGCACGAACGCACCCGCCTGGTTCAGATGCGTGACCGTGAAGCTGATGCCGAACTTCACCGGCGTGATGGCGATGCCGCGCTTGGCGTGCGGATGCTCCGCGTTCCATGTTGCGATTTCTCCGCGCCGCTTTTCCAGCGCGGCGGATTTCTTCAACTCGTGCCAGATCGTTTGAATCCGATTGTCCTCAATAAGCTGGCCATAATGAGTCGTGTTCGTCTCGTTAGCCCCACGATAAAGATTTCTCTCACGCACCACTTCCGGAGGCAGCCCCAGCCGCCGCGCCACGCGATCAATGATTTCCTCCATCACCAACATTCCTTGTGGCCCGCCGAAACCGCGAAACGCTGTGTTCGACGACAGATTGGTTTTGGCGACCTGTCCGCGAAATTCCACGGCAGGAATGTAGTAAGCGTTATCGAGATGAAAGAGCCCACGATCAGTCACTGCCTGCGACAAATCCTGCGACCAGCCGCCGTTCGACCACAGATGAACCTGCGCGGCCAGCAACATGCCCTGTTCATCGAAGCCGACCTTGAATTTGCCGAGGAACGGGTGCCGATGGCCGGTGATGGCCATGTCCTGGTCGCGATTGAACCGGACACGAACGGATTCGCCGGTGTGTTGCGCCGCAAGCGCTGCGAGCGCTGCGGGAATGGCCGCCTGCGTTTCCTTGCCGCCGAAACCGCCGCCCATGCGCGGGCATTGCACGACGACCTTGTTCGCGTTGACATGCAGCACGTGCGAAACGACCTGCTGCACTTCCGACGGATGTTGCGTGGACGAAGCGACAAGAATCGAGCCGTCCTCGCCGGGTTGTGCCCAAGCCGCGTGTGTTTCCAGGTAAAAATGTTCCTGTCCGCCCAGCTCGAACTCGCCTTCGAGCGTCATCGGAGCGCTGGAAAGCGCCGCCGCACAATCCCCGCGACGGATGAAGTTCGGTTCGTTGTGAAAACTCTTTTCGGCGAGCGCCTGACGAAGTGTGAGCACCGGCGGCAACGGCTCGTAATCCACCACAACCTTCTCCGCCGCCGCGCGACAGGCTTCCGGAGATTCGCCGACCACAAGCGCCACAATCTGGCCGTGGAACAGGACTTCATCACGGGCGAACAGCGGTTCATCACCCTTGGTGCCGGTGTCGTTCGCTCCGGGAATGTCCTCGGCCAACAGCACGGACGTGATGCCCGGCATTTGCTTTGCGGCGGAGGCGTCGCGTTTCAAAATCTTTGCGCGCGCATGCGGCGAACAAACCGGCCAGACTTCGAGCATGCCGGCAGTTTGATCGTCCACATACATCGCCTCGCCCGTGACGTGCTTGTGCGCGCTTTCGTGGGGGGGAGCGCAGCCGCCCCGGCTGTTGTTCGACGCCCCCTCGCGTCGAACACCGCCAACCGCGAGGGCGCGGTCGGCTGCGCCCGAGGCGGGCGCGCTCCCCTCCGTATAAAACTTCTCCAGCAGATTTGCAATCAGACCGGCACGATACTCCATAGTGCCGCGCACGTCGGAGATTGGGGTGAATTCCGTTCTCAGAATTGGCAACGCTTCCTGAATCGTGGTTTCGCTCCAGACTTTGCCTAGCAGCGTGGTTTCAGTCTTCTTCGCGCGCGACGGCATTGCTGCCACGCCGCCGTAGGCCAGGCGAACATGGCGAACGACATTTCGTTCATCCAAATCCACGGTGAAACAACCGGCCACCGTGCTGATGTCCATTTCGCGGCGTTTGGAAACTTTGAACCAGGCGGTTTTGCGGTTGAGGCTCGTTGCCGATGCGCCGCGTGGAATGATGATGGTCTTTAGAATTTCGCCCGGCTGGAGTGCGGTCTGGCGATACGCGACAAAGAACTCTTCGATGGGAATTGCTCTTTCGTGGGTAGGGCGCGGCACTCCGTGCGCGCCGCCCTCTGGCTGATTAGGCGACGGCGCGCGCGGAGCGACGCGCCCCACCTCGTCTGCCAGTTTTGCGAGCACGACCTTCGCATCCAGCGCCAACAGAACGGGAGCGCTGTCGCCGATGGGCGAGGCGGTGACGATGTTGCCGCCCATGGTGGCGCGATTACGGATCTGACGCGAACCGAACACGCGCAGCATGTCGCCCATCGCGGGAAATTCCTCACCGAGCTTGTCCTCGATGTCCGTCAACGTCACAGCCGCGCCGATGTGCCATTCGGTTTCCGTGGACTTGAGTTCCTTCAGCTCCGGCACGGCCTCCACGGAAATCAACGTCGGAAACTTCTTGTAACGTTTGGTGATGTCGAGACCCAGTTCGGTTGCGCCAGCGATGAGGCGGGCGTCGGGATTGGAGCGGAGCAGTTCCAGCAGTTTGGCCAGTGATGTTGGCCGGAAGAACTTCTCGCCGTCGGATTCGTATCGCGTTGCGGCGGGG
>DAOLDN010000330.1:0-4604 GCA_035327385.1 Verrucomicrobiota bacterium
CATCAACTCGGGAGTCTCGTTGCACGCGTAGTCGAACATGATGCCCTGGTCGCCCGCGCCTTGTTCGGCGGTCTTCTTGCCCTTGGCCTTCTTCGCGTCAACACCCTGCGAAATGTCCGGGCTCTGGCGGGTGAGGTAATTATTGATGAACACCTTGTCCGCATGGAACACGTCGTCATCGTTCACGTAACCGATGCCGCGGATGGCGGCGCGGATGACCTGGTTGTAATCGAAGTGCGCCTTGGTGGTGATTTCGCCACCGACGACTACGATGTTGCTTTTGACAAACGTCTCGCAGGCGACGCGGCTGGTTTTGTCCTGGGACAAACAAGCGTCAAGAATCGCATCGGAAATTGTGTCACACACCTTGTCCGGGTGGCCTTCGCCGACGGACTCGGAAGAGAAGATGAATCGGTTGCTCATTTAAAGTGGGTCAATGTTTCAGTTGTCGCCAATGACATATTGACGTATCAGGATAGGATGATATAACCAATTTGCAGGGCGTCAAACGGAATCTTTAGGAAAGTTGGCGCACTTGAAGCCGATAGGGGTTTCTGGCAAAGATTAGTCATGCGGAAACAGGCGCAAAAGCAGCCACCGAAGTTAAGCCACCAGTGGATTGACCTGGTGGACCTGGCGATGCATCGCGCCATTGCGCGGAAGATCCGCCGCGAGCCGCAACTTTTTAAACGCGCGAGCCGCACTTTGGCTCGCTGGGAAAAAGCCAAACGCGCCTGTCCGCCGCCGTTGCGGGAGTGGAAACAAATCCTTCGGGAGAACGACATGAACACAGTCCTAAGAATCATCACGCGCCTGGATGAGGAAGGGAACCGCCTGCGTTCCACCGCGCCGTTCTGTGACATCCTGACTGAACAGGAAGTCAAAGCCATCTGGGCGCGCTATGACTAAAGCCGAGTTCGAGGACTTGTTGAGCCGGGCCGGCATACTCGCGAAAGATTGGAATTTTTTCCTCATCGGCAGCCAGGCGTTGCGCGGCGTCTGCGCCGCGATACCCCGAGATTTTCCAAGAACCATTGAGGCTGACCTTTATCCTCGCCAGCATCCGCAAGCGTGGAGTTTGTTACGCGAAGAGTTGGGAAACAAATCCAAGTTTTTCAAGCGGCGCGGCTACTATCTGGATTGCACCGACCCGGGACTTGCAACTTTGCCCGAAGGCTGGACCGAGCGATTGATTCCGTTCCGCACTCCGCGCACTGGTGGCGTGACAGCCTGGTGTTTGGAGCCGCACGATTTGTTTGTCGCAAACTTGTTGCGTGGCGGGAGAAGGATCAGCAGTTTCTCCGGGCGATGTTGAAACACAAATTGGTGAAACCCCGAATCACCTTGAGCCGGATCGGCGAATTGCCGGTGTCACCGTCGCACCACGCAGAATTAGCGGTGCTGGCTGAACAGTTGATTCGCGAAGCCCGGGCACAACGACGGACGATTAAAAAGAAATAGAATGTCATCAACACTAAAATCACTCCGCGCATTGTCGGACGCCACCCGATTGCGCATTGTTGCACTGCTGGAGCGCGACGAATTGTCCGTGAACGAATTGCAGGAGGTCACGCGACTCGGGCAATCGCGCATCTCCACGCATCTGGGCTTGCTGGCCGATTGCGACCTGGTGTGTTCGAGGCGCGACGGCAAGCGCACGTTCTACAAGTTGAACCCGCAGGCGGACACCGTTGCGAATGAATTTATCCAACTCGCGATTCGCGGTGCGAAGGAACTGCCCGATCATGCCGGTGACCAGATCAACCTCAAGCGCATTCTCAATCGCCGGCGCGAGCAGGCGCAGGTGTTCTTCAATCAGGTGGCCGGACGATTTGACCGCGTCTATGGACCGGGGCGTTCGTGGGAAGCCTTTGGACATTTGCTGTTGCGAATCCTGCCTCCGATTGTCGTCGCTGATCTGGGCGCCGGCGAAGGATTGTTGAGCGAACTGCTGGCGCGTCGCTGCAAAAAGGTCATCGCGGTGGACAACTCGGAGAAGATTGTCGCGTTCGGCGCGGCGAAAGCGAAAAAGAACGGACTGAAGAATCTGGAGTTCCGTCTTGGCGACCTGGAAAATCCGCCGATTGAACCGGGCAGTGTGGACCTTGTGATTTTGAGCCAGGCACTGCATCACGCGGAAGACCCCGGTGCGGCGCTGGCCAGCGCTGCGAAGTTGCTGAAACCGCACGGACAGATTTTGATCCTGGATTTGCTTGCGCACAAGTTTGAAAAGGCACGCGAACTTTACGGCGACCGATGGCTGGGCTTTGCCGAAAGTGATCTCCATCGCTGGCTGGAGGCTGCCGGATTCAAGAAGATTGAGATCAGCGTTGTCGCACGCGAGGAACAGCCACCCCATTTTGAAACCGTTCTGGCCGCTGCGGAGAAGTAAGGCATGGCTGCAATGAGTGCGCGCAGTCAGAGAAGGTCGGCCAGGTCCGTGACATCGAAGGCCGTCGGAAACGTCGCTGTTCCGGCTGCCAAAACCGGCTACGCCAGCAAGCGGGCGTTGTGGATGATTTCACTGGTATTGGTGGCGGTGACTGCGGCGGTGTTCTGGCCTGTGGGGACGTTTGATTTCTTCCACTACGACGACACCACGTATTTTTCCGAAAACTTCCGTGTGCTCAACGGGCTGAACTGGAGCAACGTTCAATGGGCGTTTGAAGCGACCGTGAACTCGAGCTGGTATCCGTTGATGTGGTTGTCTTTCATGCTGGACGTGACGTTGTTCGGCAAGGGGCCGACCGGGCCGCACCTCGTCAATCTGGCGTTTCACATCGCGAATGTCGTCCTGTTGTTTCATCTGCTGCATCGCACGACGGGCGCGACGTGGCGCAGTGCGGCGGTTGCGTGCCTGTTCGCCATCCATCCGCTGCATGTGGAGTCGGTGGCGTGGATCGCCGAGCGCAAGGATGTGTTGAGCACGTTTTTCGGTTTTTTGACCCTGGTTTGCTACGCGGGATACGTGCAGCGAAAAGACAAGCCGGCTCGCCATCCAGAGGGCAGGGAACGGAGGGCGGCGACGTTGCGTTACTGGCTGGCGCTGGTGTTTTTCGCATTGGGATTGTTGAGCAAGCCCATGCTCGTCACGCTGCCGTGCGTGATGTTGTTGATGGATTACTGGCCGTTGAAGCGGGTCGCGTTGGTGGACTGGCGGCGCGGCGTCAGGCGGTTGGTTCTGGAGAAGACTCCGTTCTTTCTGCTGTCGGTGGCGTCCGGTTGTGCGACGCTGTGGGTCCACCGTCAGTCGGGAGCCATGTCGTCGCTTGATGAATTTCCCATCGGACTTCGTTTTCAAAATGCCTTCGTTTCATTGGCTCGTTATCTGGGCAAGAGCTTCTGGCCGGTGAACCTTGCGGTGCCATATCCGTATCCCGTTGACGGCCGCTGGCCGCTCTGGTTGGTGGCGTTGGGCGTGTTGCTGGCGGTGTGCTTGAGCGCGGGGGCGGTCTGGCTCGCCGTAAGAAGGCCGTACGTTTTCACGGGATGGTTCTGGTTTTTGGGCACATTGTTCCCGGTGATAGGCATCATCCAGTGGGGCGGTCATTCCATGGCCGACCGGTTCACTTATGTTCCGTTGATCGGCTTTTTCATTCTGGTGGTCTGGGGTATTTCGGATTTGTGGGAACGCTGGCGTCTGCCTGTGGTGTTGGGCGGAGTTGCCGCGGGAATGGTCGGACTTGCGTGTGCGTGGCGTGCCAGCGATCAGGTCTGGCTCTGGCGCGACACTGAAACGCTCTTTCGTCATACGCTGGCGGTGACCGGGAACAACGAGGTTGCCTTGAGCAATCTGGGCGTGTGCATGGCTGCGCGGGAGCGATGGGATGACGCCATCAACCTTTATCACAGGGCGCTTGCAATCAACCCGCGCAGCGCCGAGACACTTGGCAATCTTGCGGTGGCGCTGGTTGAGAAAGGGGAATACGAAGAGGCGTCCGCCCGTTTTCGCGAGTCCATTGCGCTGGCCCCGGACAGGGCTGTGTTTCATCTGAACTACGGCAACACATTGCTGGAACTGGGACGGATGCAGGAGGCCATGGCGGCTCTCCACACTGCGATCCGCGTCGAGCCGGACCATCCGAGGGCGCACAGTGACCTGGGCCGCGCGTACGCAGAGCAGGAAAGGTTTGACGATGCGATCCGCGAATATGCCATCGCGCTGCAAATCAATCCGGGTTACGCCGAGGCTGAACACAACTGGGGGCTGGCGCTGGCGGAGCAGGGGCGTCTGGACGAAGCGATGGTGCGTTATCACAGGGCGCTTAAATTGGACCCGAATTTCATCGAGATTCACAACAGTCTTGGCAGCGCATTGCTCGCTTCCGGGCGCGTGGATGAAGCCATCCGAGAATTGCAGTCGCTGTTGACGTTCAAACCGGATCACGCCAAGGCCCTGGACAATCTGGGCATCGCGCAGGCGTCGAAGGGGCAACTGACCGAGGCGATGCAGACATTTGAAAAGGCTCTGCTCTACAGCACCAACGTGGCGAACATCCGCTACAATCTTGGCAACGTTCTTGTGATGCGCCGTGAATTGGAGGCTGCTGCCGTGGAGTTTCGCGAGGCTGTGCGTGTGGATCCCGGTCACGCCGCCGCGCACT
>DAOLDN010000331.1:0-4602 GCA_035327385.1 Verrucomicrobiota bacterium
GGTGGTGCATTACACCATGACCGGCAGCGCGAGCAACGGCGTGGATTACGTGTCACCGCCCGGAACCGTCACCATTCCTCCGGGTGTGACATCGGCGGACGTGGCCATCTCGCCGCTCGATGATCTGTTGGTGGAAGGGGACGAAACCGTGACACTCGTTCTGGCAACTAACGCCGCCTACAACATCGGCACACCGTCCGCCGCCACGTTGACGTTGCGCGACAACGAACTAGTGACCGTGACCGTGACAGCGCCCGACGACGAGGCGTCCGAGCCGGGCAGTGATTTCGGACAGTTCACGATCACGCGCACCGGTGTCGCCGGCTCGGACCTGGTCGTGCCGCTCGCCATCAACGGCACGGCAACACCCGGCGCGGATTTCGTTCCACTGCCCAATCCCGTCATCATCCCCGCCGGCAGCAGTTCCGTGGACTTGATCGTCATCCCGTTTGAAGACCTGTTTCACGAAGTCTCGAACGAAACGGTCATCGTCACGCTCCTTTCAAGCCCGGATTACAATATCGGCAGCCCCGGCCAGGCGACGGTGACCATTCTCGACAACGACCAATTCGGCACGCCCGCCGTCGGCTTTGCCTCCGCGCAGTTCGCCGCTCCTGAAAACGAGTCGCCCGGGCTTACAGTGGTCCTGAGCCACACGTCCTCCATTCCCATCACAGTCCAGTACCAGGTCATCGGCGGCACGGCATCCTCCGCGGACTACACGCTGCCGCCGGGCACACTCTCGTTTGAGCCGGGCGAATGGGGCAAATCCATCCCGCTGCCCATCGTCAACGACACGTTGGCGGAAGCCGATGAAACCATCCGCGTCACGCTCTTCAATCCCACGTCCGCCGCGCACGACGCCATTCAGATCATGACCTACACGATCCTGGACGACGATGTCTCGTCTGTGAGCGTCGCGGCAACGTCGCCGAACGCCTCTGAAACCGGGCCTGTTCCCGGCAACTTCCGCGTCACGCGCGTCGGAGGAACGAATCTGGCCCTGACGGTGAATTTCCAGATCACCGGCACCGCAAGCGCGCCGGGCGATTGCCCGGACCTCGGAACGTCCGTCGTCATTCCCGCCGGAGAAAATTTCGTGGACCTGCCGGTGATGCCAGTGGACGACGGCACGGTGGAACTGGACGAGTTCCTGAAACTGACGTTAATCAGCGCGCCGGGCGGAAAGATTGTCGCACCGTCCACGGCGATCATCACCATTCTTGACGCAAACACCAACGGCCTGCCCACCGTCTGGGTGAGCGCCACCAATCAACCGTACGCGGTCGAAGGCGGCGACAGCGGCACATTCGTCTTCAGCCGCACCGGAGACACCGCTCAGTCACTGACGGTTTATCTCAACACGGCCGGCTCGGCCGTCAGCGGCGGCGATTACACGCCGTTGCCGGCCTCCGTCGTCATTCCCGTCGGCCAGAATTCAGTGAACATCCCGGTCAACCCCGTGGACGACCCGGCTGTCGAAGGCGATGAAACCGTTGTGGCCTCGCTCATCGTCCACGACACGTATCGAGTGTTGTATCCCGGAACGGCAACCGTGACGATCCAGGACAACGACCAGAGCGTTCGCATTGACGCGGCGGATTTCGACGCGTCCGAACCGGGCAACGATGTCGGCGAATTCATCTTCACGCGATTCGGCACCACGAACGCGCCGTTGCAGGTGTTCTTCGACATCACCGGCAGCGCGGCCAACGGCGTTGACTACGCCGGCATCCCCGGTTCCGTCACCATTCCTGCCGGCAGTCTCACCACCGGCCTCATCATCACGCCGCTGGACGATGCCCTCGTTGAAGGACTGGAAACGGTGACACTCACGTTACAGGCCAGCGCCGCTTACACGGTTGGCTCTCCCACTGCCGCCACAGTGACGATTCGTGACGATGAACCGGTGGTGGGCCTGGTCTCGAACATGGATCGCCTCTCCGAGGGCGCTCGCGTTCCCGCCACGATCACCGTGCGCCGCGAAGGCGACCCCGCAAAAGAATTCACCGCGCGACTGGCCGTGGGCGGCAGTGCGACGTTCGGCGTGGACTATCCGGCGTTTGAAACCAACGTTGTCTTCAACTGCGGCGTCGTGGCGGTGGACCTGTGGATTTCGCCCACGAACGAACTCGCGTTTGAAGACGAAGAGGAACTGACCGTGACGCTGCTGCCGGACACGGCCTATTCGTTGATGCCTGACATCGCCGCAACCGTCGCCATCGAGGACGTCGGCACCAACCTTGCCCCGGTCGTCACCATCACCAGTCCCACGACCAATGTCGTGTACGTCCTTCCCTCCACCGTCAACCTCATCCTCGCAGCCAACATCGAAGACCCGAACGGCGACTGGCTCTCGCCCGTCTGGTCGCAGATCAGCGGCCCGGATGCCCTGGCGTTTGGCGACGTGAATCAAACCAACACCACTGTCACACTCACCAACAGCGGCGTGTACGTCCTGCGGCTCTCCGCCAATGACGGCTACGTGACAGGCTACGAGGACCTGACAGTCGTCGTCGGCGCGCTCGAACGGCTGACGAACAGTTCCGCCGGCGAGGAACTCCTGCGCTGGAGTTTCGATGAAGGACTCGGCGCGACCGTTTTCGATGAATCCGGCAACAACCGTCACGGCAGCATTCAGGGTGCGACCGGCTGGATCACCAACGGAATCGCCGGCGGCGCGTTGAACCTGTCCGGAGCGAACAATTTCGTCCGCGTCGAGAACGACTCGTCGTTCATGGAAGGACTGACACGCTTCACCATCGCCTGCTGGATCGGGCCACAGTCCGTTCCCGACACACGCGGGCTGCTGGCCACCGACGACGGAGGTGCGGAAACCACGTTGACGCTTGCCTCTCGCGCCGGGGCTTCCTGCGGATCGGCGACCAATGTCATCGAGGCAACGATGGCCACCATCTGCGATTCGTCGCGGCTCGTCAGCGCACCCAACGCGCTCACCAACGGCTGGCAACACATTCTCCTGACCTGGAGCAACGGACTGGCCCCGCAACTCTACATCAACGGCCAGTTCGACCAGCCCAACCGCCACAAAACGCCACTCCGCGGCGAACTCGTCAACTGCCCGCAATTCCTCCTCGGCAAGGGCCCGTCCGACATCCCCGCCACCTGGGCCGGCAAAGTGGACGAACTCCGGGTCTTTTCATGGCACATGAGCGCCGCCGAGGTCGGAGCGTTCGTCGCCGCCAATTTCGCCGCAGTCATCGAGATGCCCACCAACATCGTCGTCCCCGTCGTCACTCCCGTGCAACTCAGCGGCGTGGTGACGGACGACAATCGCCCCGTCCCGCCCGGCGGCGTCACTTTCACCTGGAGCCAGGTCAGCGGTCCGATGGACGTGGAGATCCCCGATCCAGCCGCGCTCACAAACGAAATCTCCTTCACCCAATCCGGCGAATACACCTTCCGCCTGATCGCCGACGACGGACAAGTCAAAGTCTATGCCGACCTTCCGGTCACTGTCGTCGAGCCGACTCAAGTCCATGCCTATGCCTCCGATTCATTCGCCGCCGAACTCGGTCCCGACACCGCTGAATTCACCTTCACACGCAACGGCGATTTGAGCTTTGAACTGACCGTGTTCTTCACACTCGGCGGCACGGCCAGCAACGGGGTGGACTATGTCGAAATCCCCAACACCGGCAGCATCACGTTTCCCGTCGAAGTGGATTTCCTCACCATTCCCGTCACGCCGTTCCTCGATCACAGGACCGAGGGCAACGAAACCATCGTCATCACAGTGGTCAGCAACGTCCTCTACACCATCGTTTCAGCCGAAGCCGTCGTCACCATCCAGGATTCCCCCTACGGCATGTGGAACATCGGCCATTTCACCCTGGAAGAACTCACAGACCCGTCGTTGAGCGGCGAAACAGCGGACTTCGACGGCGACGGCTTCTTCAACTTCGTCGAATACGCCGCCAATCGTCTCCCCAAATCCATCGAAACAAACGCGCTCCTCCAAACCTCAATCGAACTCGACGAAAACACCGGCCTGCGCCACATCACGCTGACCTACCAGCGCCGCATCGAACCCACCGACGTCGCCTACGCGGCCGCCGTCTCCACGAATCTGCTCGACTGGCAAACCGGCTCCAACGCCATCGAGGAAATCTCCGCGACAGCCGATCCCAACGGACTCACCGAAACCGTGAAAGCCCGCGTCCTCTCGCCGTGGCCATCCAACGTCCCTCAATTCGTCACCGTCCGCGTCTGGCTGCGCTCCACCGGCCCGTGACGCCTCCCGTGACTGCGTTCATCAGAACGCGGCAAACCCAATCCATTGCACGTTGAAAGTTGCACGTTGAAAGTTCCCGCTCCCCTCCTCGGAGGGGTCAGGGGTGGTTTCCCCCATTCGATGTTGAGAGTTGAGAGTTGAGTGTTGGAAGTTGAACGTTGCACGTTGAAAGTTTCCGCTTCTCCGCCCCCGTCCGCCATAGCTTCAGCGACGGCGGATTTCCGCTTTCCCCCCTCACCCTTCATCCAGCGGACTCCTCACACCAATCCCCGGCTTCTGAATCACATGCGTATAAATCTGCGTCGTCGCCCGCGTAAAAGGCTCGCTGACTCGCCTCACGCGGTCAA
>DAOLDN010000332.1:0-4575 GCA_035327385.1 Verrucomicrobiota bacterium
CGCGCGTCTCCCAAAGCGCCAGAGGGCTGGCGCACTCCAAGACGCTTCGCGTTCATCGAACCGCCCCGTGCCACGCGACAGCTTCACGCCTCTCCGCGTCCTCAACGTCTTCGTGTTGCAATCTTCGTCGCCACCTCTCCAACTGCCAAATAAATCAAGCATTTGCCAAAAATGGTTTAGCTTTCTTTCATTTCCCGGCGATAGGGTCTGACCCGACATCGTGTTCCGTGGTTTGCGTGTGCTTCCCAAAGTGGACCAGCAGTCTGAAATGCTGGGTCGCCGCTTGAAAGTTCGCGCCGGGTCTAATCATGGTTGTTCTCCACGGCAACACGATGTGTCGGCGGGGAATTCATCGCCGGGCGGAATGGCATCGCAAACTGGTCGCCGGAAGACTGTCCACCTGGAACAAGTCAGACCGGACAGGATGAGATGAACCTTCAACGCACATCGGAAACGTCGCACGAAGCGCCCTTTCTCTCCGCGCTCCGACGGATGGTTGTTTGCCGCATTCCGCCGCGAACGCGTCGCCATCCTTTCCCACGCTCAACTCAAGGTGTTGTCTCATGAGCAATCGAAGACTGGCCTTTCTTTACTCGCCGGACATCGAGGCGTTGAGCTATCCGCCGGATTGTCCCTTCAAAACTCAACGCGCTGGAGTCACGCGTCAACGACTCAAATCCTTCGGCCTGTTGGGTGACGCGAATCATTTTGAAGTCGCGCCGCGCCGCGCATCGTTGTCGGAACTGGCACGGTTTCACACCGCGGCTTACCTCAACGAACTCAACTGCGCCGCGATGGGCGACTTGACCGCGCGGGGATTCCACATGGGCCTGGGCGGACAGGACACGCCTGTATTCAGGGACATGTTCGATTACGGCGCGTGGGCCTGCGGCGCGGGATTGACCGGCGCGCAACTGCTGCTCCTGCACAAGGCCGACGTGGTTTTCAATCTGCTCGGCGGTTTCCACCATGCGTTCGCCGACCACGCGGGCGGGTTTTGTTACCTCAACGACGTCGTTCTCGCCTGCATGGAACTGACCGGCGCGGGCCGGCGCGTTCTGTATCTGGACGTGGACGCGCACCACGGCGACGGCGTGCAGTCCGCCTTCTACGAGCGCAACGACGTGTTTACCATCTCCATGCACGAAAGCGGCAAAACCCTGTTTCCGTGGGGCGGTTTCGAGAACGAAACCGGCGACGGCGACGGCTTCGGTTACAACGTCAACATCCCGTTGCCGGCTGAAACCTACGACGACGCCTTCGTGAAAGCCTTTGATCACCTCGTCGTTCCGCTGGCGGACAATTTCTGTCCCGACGCCGTCGTTTTGGAACTGGGCATGGACATCCTTGCCGGCGATCCACTGACGCACTTGCGCATGACCAACAACGTCGTCGTCGAAATCGTCGAACGCGTGATGCGATGGAACTGTCCTGTGCTCGTCGCCGGCGGCGGCGGCTATCACATCGAACACACCGTCCGCGGCTGGGCGCTGGCGTGGAGAACATTCAGCGGCTGGTGCGAGGAATGTGATTTCGGCATGGGCATGGGCGGAGTGATGCTGGAGAACGACGACTGGGCCGGAGGTCTTCGCGACCGCGTATTGCCGGTCACGGAAGGACAGCGTGGCGCAGTCGAGCCCGCTTTGGACGACGTAATCGCCCGCGTGGAGCGCGATGTGTTCCCGCTCCACGGCCTGGCGACTACGCCCGCGAACCATTGCGCGGCCATCATGGGCGGTTGACAAGCCGCGTCAGTTCTGAGGAAATCCTTTTAACAAAATCAACGAAACACACGTATGACTGAACAAGCCAAGACCGTCTCCACGAGTTCATTGCTCCAGGAAAACCGAACGTTCCCGCCGTCGCCGGAAGCCGTCAAACGCGCCCACCTCAACGCCGACCAATACAAGGCCATGTACGAGCGCTCCATCAACGACTCCGATGCGTTCTGGCTCGAACAATGCGGCACGCTCGACTGGTTCAAGAAACCCACCGTGGGACGCCGTTACACCTGGAAGACCGGATCACGCACCATTCGCCACACCTGGTTCGAGGACGGGGAACTGAACGTGACAGTCAACTGCCTCGACCGCCATCTCAAGGACGGCAAGGCGGACAAACCCGCTCTCGTCTGGCAGGGCGAACCGGAAAACGAAGTGAAGACGCTGACCTACCGGCAATTGCATGCCGAGGTCTGCAAGTTCGCCAACGTCCTCAAATCGCTCGGCGTCAAAAAAGGCGACCGCGTGGCCATCTACATGCCAATGATTCTGGAACTCGCCATCGCCATGCTCGCCTGCGCGCGCATCGGTGCCATTCATTCAATCGTGTTCGGCGGGTTCAGCGCGGAGGCTCTGGCGGGGCGCATCAACGATTCGACGTGCAAGGTTCTCGTCACCGCCAACGTCGGCCTGCGTGCCGGCAAACACATCCTGCTCAAGAGCATTGCCGACCAGGCGCTGACTCATTGTCCAAGCATCCAGAAGGTCGTGGTGGTCAAACGAAATGACGAACCGTGCAATATCACCGCTGAACGCGATTTCTGGTGGCACGACCTGATGGCGGGCGCGAGCGCCGATTGTCCGCCCGAGAAGAACAAGGCGGAAGACGTTCTGTTCATGCTCTACACGTCCGGCTCCACGGGCAAACCCAAGGGCGTCGTCCACACCACCGCCGGCTATCTGTTGCACGCCTCGTTGACGCACAAATACGTCTTCGACGTTCACGAAGACGACATCTACTGGTGTACGGCCGACATCGGCTGGGTGACGGGCCACAGCTACATCGTTTATGGGCCGTTGTGCAACGGGGCGACGAGCCTGATGTTCGAGGGCGTTCCCACGTATCCGGACGCGGGCCGCTTCTGGCAGATCATCGAGAAGTTCAAGGTCACTGTGTTCTACACCGCGCCCACGGCGATCCGTTCGCTCATTCGCCTCGGCGAAGAATGGCCGAACAAATACAACATGAGCAGCCTGCGAACACTCGGTTCCGTCGGCGAACCCATCAATCCCGAAGCCTGGATCTGGTATCACCGCGTCATCGGCAAGGAGAAATGCCCGATTGTGGATACGTGGTGGCAGACCGAGACGGGCGGCATTCTCATCACTCCGTTGCCCGGCGCGTCCACGCTCAAGCCCGGCAGCGCCAATCGCCCGTTCTTCGGAGTCGAACCCGCCGTGT
Organism: Verrucomicrobiota bacterium; assembly: GCA_035327385.1. Classification (GTDB taxonomy): domain Bacteria; phylum Verrucomicrobiota; class Verrucomicrobiia; order Limisphaerales; family JADLHS01; genus DAOLDN01. The sequence goes on from DAOLDN010000332.1 coordinate 3,184, forward strand.
TGCGCGACGACGGCACGCCGTGCTCGCCGAACGAAGGCGGCAAGTTGTGCATCAAAAAACCGTGGCCCGGAATGATGCGCACCACCTGGGGCGACCACGACCGGTTCATTGACACCTACTTCACGATGTACAACGACATTTATTTCACCGGCGATGGCTGCCGCATTGACCAGGATGGCGATTACTGGTTGATGGGCCGTATTGACGACGTGGTGAACGTGTCCGGCCATCGCATCGGAACGGCGGAAGTCGAGAGCGCGCTGGTCAGTCATCCGAAAGTCTCCGAGGCCGCGGTCGCCCCGATGCCGCACGACATCAAGGGCCAGGGCCTTTACGCGTTCGTCACACTCAAAGACGGACACAAGGAAAGCGACGAACTCAAAAAGGAATTGATCGCCCACGTCCGTAAGGAAATCGGGCCCATCGCCGCCCCGGACAAAATCCAGTTCGCGCCCGCGCTGCCGAAAACGCGCTCGGGCAAAATCATGCGCCGCATCCTCCGCAAGATCGCGGAGAATCAAACGGACCAAATCGGCGACATCACCACGCTCGCAGACCCACACGTCGTCGAAGTGCTCGTGGCGGGCAAACAGTAGTCACACGCAGGACACGCAGAACGCCCGCCCTCTCCGCTCTTGGAGCGGGTGGAGAGGGACGGGCGATGTGAGACAGGCGCGGGCCTGTCACGCCGGGAGTGCCGGGGAACGGGGAAACGGGAAAGGGACATTATGGCTGGGCAATTGGCGGCAACGGGAACGGGCGCTCACATCCACACGGTCGCAACCGAAACGACTGTGAAAAACCGCGGCTGGACCGTGACGTTCGCGGGCACGGGCATCAATCTCGCCCTCGGCGTTCTCTACGCGTGGAGCGTTTTCAGCAAGGAAATTCCCGGCGACTGGAACTGGTCCGAAGCCGGCAAATCGCTTCCCTATTCCATCGCGTGTCTCGTGTTCGCGTTCATCATGGTGCCGGCGGGCCGGATGCAGGACCGCATCGGACCACGAATCACCGCCACCATCGGCGGCGTGCTGGTGGGATTGGGAATGATCCTCGCCAGCCGGACGACTTCGACGATGGGCTACATTCTCGGCTTCGGCGTGCTGGCCGGGGCGGGCATCGGATTCGGCTATGCATCGGCAACACCGCCCGCTGTGAAATGGTTTCCATCCGCAAAAACCGGCATGATCGCCGGCATCGTCGTTTCCGGTTTCGGCCTGGCCAGTGTGTATGTCGCGCCGCTCGCCAAAGGATTGATCAAGACCTGGGGCGTGCCCACCGCAATGCTCGTTCTGGGTGTGGGCTTCTTCATCATCGTCGTGTCTCTCGCCCAATTGCTGCGACCGCCCCCGGCGGGCTACGTTGCGCCGGGAACTGTTGCTCCAAAATCCA
>DAOLDN010000333.1:0-4570 GCA_035327385.1 Verrucomicrobiota bacterium
CGCCGGGCCGGAGCCAACGACGGCAACGTTTTTGCCGGTGCGCTTCTTCGGCGGTTCAGGCACGACCCAGCCATTTTCCCAGCCCTTGTCAATGATGCTGACCTCGATGTTCTTGATGGTGACGGGCGGATTGTTGATGCCCAGCACGCACGAGCCTTCGCATGGCGCGGGACAGACACGACCGGTGAACTCGGGGAAATTATTCGTCTTGTGAAGCCGTTCGAGAGCTTCCTTCCAAAGGCCGCGATAGACGAGATCGTTCCACTCAGGGATCAGGTTGTGGATCGGGCAGCCGCTGGCCATGCCGCTGACGAGCTGGCCGGTGTGACAGAACGGAATGCCGCAATCCATGCACCGCGCGCCCTGCTTCTTCAGATCAGCCTCGGGCATGTGCTCGTGGAATTCCTTCCAATCGGCGACGCGCCCAAGCGGCGAACGGTCCTTTGGCAGCTCGCGGTTGAATTCTAAAAATCCAGTTGGTTTTCCCATGTCAGTTGCTCTTTTGGTTTCGGATAAACGCAGAGGCGCGGAGAACGCGGAGAGACGCAGAGAAGAAAAACAAATTCAACTCTGCGAACCTTTGCGACCTCTGCGTCTTTGCGTTTAATTCTGTCATATTCTCTTTCAAAGGCTGAACGAACCCGGTTCAGGCGGGGGCAACTTCAGCCCGTTGACCACCCGCGAAATTCCGTCTTTCAAAACCAACTCGTGAAAGTTGATGATCAAGCCGAGGCGCAAGTTTGAAAGCCGCAGGTAGCTCAACAACTTTGCTCGGTCAAAGTGCGTCACTTCTTCCTTCGCCTTCAAATCCACTATCACCAGTTCTTCCACCACCAGATCCAAACGGAGCGGGATGCCGAGCTTCACGCTCTTGTAATAAATGGGCACTTGCTTCTGCCGCTCGAAGCGAATGTCGCGCAGCGAAAACTCGTGGCACAATGCCTCTTCATAAACCTGCTCGACCAGCCCCGGCCCGTAATACTTATGCACCTCGATCGCCGCTCCGATGATTTTCTCGGAAATCTCGTTCTCGTGCATGACATCAAATCCCGATCAACGCAGAGGCGCGGAGGACGCGGAGAAATGCGGAGAAAACTTTTCATTAAAAACTCTGCGGCTCTCTGCGCCCTCCGCGTCTCTGCGTTTCTCCGGTTTCATCTTCAATGCCCGCCCTTCACGTTTTCCTCGAACGCGGCCATGATGGCGTCGTCGCCGCTCAAGCCTTGGCTTTCCACCTTCTTGAGCGACTGCAAAACGCGCGCGTAATCCTGGGGCAGCACCTTCACGAACTTCGGCACGAAGCTTTTCCAGTCGGCCAGAATCTTCGCGGCCTTCTCGCTCTTGGTGTAGGTCTGATGGCGTTGGATCATCTTCCAGACGGACTCGATTTCGTCCGCATCGGAAAGTTTTTCCAAGCCGACCATCTCCATGTTGCAGCGCGAGTCGAAGTCGCCCTTCTCGTCGAGAATGTAAGCGATGCCGCCGCTCATGCCGGCGGCGAAATTGCGTCCGGTCGGACCGAGAATCACAACCTTGCCACCTGTCATGTATTCGCAACCGTGGTCGCCGACGGCTTCCACGACGACGTTCACGCCGGAGTGGCGCACGCAGAAACGCTCGCCCGCCATGCCGCAGATGAACGCCTCGCCCGCCGTTGCGCCGTAGAACGCCACGTTGCCGACAATGATGTTTTCCTCCGCGACAAAGGTTGAACCCTTCGGCGGATAGACGATGAGTTTCGCGCCGCTCAAGCCCTTGCCGAAATAATCGTTCGCGTCGCCTTCGAGTTCGAGCGTCATTCCGCGCGGGCAGAACGCGCCGAGGCTCTGGCCTGCGCTGCCATTGAATTTCAAGTGGACGGTGTCCTCCGGCAGGCCGTTCGCACCGTGCTTCTTCGTGATCTCGCTGCCAGTGATGGTGCCCACGACGCGGTTCACGTTGATGATCGGCAGTTCGGCCTTCACCTTTTCGCCGCGCTCGATGGCGGGTTTGCAAAGGTCGAGGAGCTTCGTGATGTCCAAAGATTTCTCGAGACCGTGATCTTGGTCCTGCTGGCGGTAACGGCCCACTTCGGGACCGACTTCCGGCTTGTGCAGGATGGGCGTGAGATCGAGCCCCTTGGCCTTCCAATGTTCAATGGCCTTCCACGGAATCAACTTGTCGGTGCGGCCAACCATTTCGTTGACGGTGCGGAAGCCGAGCGTGGCCATGATCTCGCGGAGTTCCTGCGCGATGAAGCGCATGAAGTTCACGACATGATCAGGGTTGCCCGTGAAACGCGCGCGCAGCTTCGGGTCCTGTGTAGCGACGCCGACCGGGCACGTGTTGAGATGGCAGACGCGCATGATGATGCAGCCCAGCACCACGAGCGGCGCGGTGGCGAAACCAAATTCCTCCGCGCCGAGCAGCGCGGCGATGGCCACGTCGCGACCGGTCTTCAACTGGCCGTCCGTTTCGACATAGATACGGCTGCGCAGATTGTTCAACACGAGCGTCTGGTGCGTCTCGGCCAGGCCGAGCTCCCACGGGCCGCCAGCGTGTTTGATGGACGAGAGCGGCGAAGCGCCCGTGCCGCCGTCGTGACCGGAGATCAACACGACGTCCGCGTGCGCCTTGCTGACGCCCGCCGCGATCGTGCCCACGCCGACTTCGGCAACGAGCTTGACGCTGACGCGCGCGTGGCGGTTGGAATTTTTCAAGTCATGGATCAACTCCGCGAGGTCTTCGATGGAGTAAATGTCGTGGTGCGGCGGTGGTGAAATGAGGCCAACGCCCGCCGTCGTGCCACGAGTCTTGGCGACCCACGGATAAACCTTCTTGCCGGGCAGTTCGCCGCCTTCGCCGGGCTTCGCGCCCTGCGCCATCTTGATCTGAAGCTCCTTCGCGTTGACGAGGTAATGGCTCGTCACACCGAAGCGGCCTGATGCGACCTGCTTGATGGCGGAGTTTTTGGAGTCGCCGTTGGGCAACGGGATGTAACGCTCCGGATCTTCGCCGCCTTCGCCGGTGTTGCTTCGACCGCCGAGGCGGTTCATGGCGATGGCCAGCGCCTCGTGCGCTTCCTTCGAGATCGAACCGTAGCTCATCGCGCCGGTCTTGAAACGCTTCACAATCTCTTCAACCGGCTCAACTTCCTCGATCGGGATCGGGTTCTCGGCAAACTTGAAATCGAGCAAACCGCGCAACGTGCAGAGCGTTTTGCTGCGGTCGTTCAACAGGTCGGCGTATTCGCGATAGACCTTCTCGCTGTTGAGGCGGCAGGCGATCTGGAGTTTGTGGATTGTCTGCGGATTGAACAGGTGCTGCTCGCCGCCGTCGCGCCATTGATACTGGCCGCCGGGATCGAGTTCGGTGTTCACGGGCACGGGCGGGAAGGCGCGGCGATGACGCGCGAGCGCTTCCTCGGCGATAACTTCGATGCCGACACCCTGGATGCGCGAAGCCGTCCAGGTGAAATACTTGTTCACGACCTCGCTGTTGATGCCGACGGCCTCGAAGATTTGCGCGCCGCGATAACTTTGCACCGTGGAGATGCCCATCTTGGCCATCGTCTTGACGACGCCCTTGATGGAAGCCTTGATGAATTTCTTGATGGCCGTCTTGTGATCGGCGTTGGGCAGCAAACCTTCGCCGATGAGATCGTCAATCGTCTCGTAGGCGAGATACGGATTGATGGCGCTGCAACCGTAGCCGATGAGCAGTGCGAAATGATGCACTTCGCGCGGTTCGCCGGATTCGAGCACGAGGCCGACCTTGCCGCGCGTGCCGACACGGATGAGATGGTGATGCAGCCCCGCGACAGCCAGCAACGCCGGGATCGGTGCGAGTTGGTCATTCACGCCTCGGTCGGACAGCACGAGGATGTTGTGGCCTCCCGCAATGGCCTTGTCGGCAGCGGCGAACAATTCGTTCATCGCCTTCTCAAGGCCCTTTGCGCCGTCGGCGACCTTGAAAAAGATTGGCAGCGCTGCGGATTTGAAGCCGCGATGATTGATGAACTTGAGCTTGTCGAGTTCTTCGTTTGTGAGGATGGGTTGCTTGAGCTTGATCTGGGAGCAACTTTCCGGCGCGGCTTCGAGCAGATTGCCGCGCGGACCGACCACGGTCTCGGTGGAGGTGATGATCTCCTCGCGGATGGGATCAATCGGCGGATTGGTGACCTGCGCGAAGAGTTGTTTGAAATAGTTGTAGAGCAGTTGCGGTTTCTGCGAGAGCACCGCCAGCGGCGTGTCCGTGCCCATCGAGCCGAGCGGCTGCATTCCGTCGCGAGCGGACGGCCCGACGATGAAGCGCAGGTCCTCGAACGTGTAACCAAAGGCCTGCTGCATCTGCAACACCCTGCGCATACCGGGCTCGGTTTGCTTGTCCGGCTTGGGCAGGTCTTCGAGCGTCACGTGGTGCTCATCGAGCCATTTCTGATACGGCGCTGCGGAGGCGTATTTCTTCTTCAGTTCCTCGTCCGTGATGATGCGGCCCTGTTCGGTATCCACGAGAAACATCCGCCCGGGCTGCAAACGCCCCTTGGTTTTCACGCGCTCCGGTGCGACGGGCAAAACGCCCGCTTCCGAAG
>DAOLDN010000334.1:0-4544 GCA_035327385.1 Verrucomicrobiota bacterium
CACCCCGTCAATCCTCTGTTCCGGCAGTTGGACGGGATACAGACGGACGTTGCTGACCTGGTTGCGTTGCCTTTGCATCGAGACGTAGAGCCAATACTGCTGCTTCACGGCGTCGCTCTTGCCCTTGTCATAGCCAGAGGCGTAAGCCTTGTCGGCTTGCTTCTTGGCGGCGTAGTGGAGCGTTTCACTGACGATCACGCCACCGGCAGCGCCCGCAGCGGTCATCAGCGGGTCGCCGTCAGAGAGTTCGTGACCGAGATAAGCACCGCCTGCACCGAGAGCCGCGTCGCTGACGGGACGGGTAGCGGCACAACCGGCAAACAGTCCGGCGACAAGCGCAAGGGAGAGAAGTTTTGAGGCGTTGATGAGGTGTTTCGTTTTCATGTGGGTTAATGATTTTTGGTTTCACCGTCTTTACGTCGGTTGGCGTGGAGAATGATGCCTTCGACAACGCTGGGGCATTGGCGGAGTTCCCGGGCGCGGCGGTCGAAGTGTTCGCCGCTCGAACTGGAGCAGTAGAGCATTTCGGGCGAGGCGACATTGTGGACCGTGCCGCAGATATTGCGGGTCGAGTCGGTGTGCAGATACGTGAACGGCGAATACTTCTCGCCCGGTTGATGGTCGGGCAACGGGTAATTCATTATCGCGTGCTGGGTCACCTCGGGTAGCGCGATGTCCTTGCCCATGTCGTCGAGGTCTGCGCGGTCATTCTGGCGCATGATGAAGAACTGGCGCGAGTTGCCGAACACGGCGGAACGGATGCGCGACGCTTTGAACCGCGCGTATTGTTGGACGATGGAGATGTTCCAGCAGTTGAACTTGCGAAGCTGGGCGTAACTTTCCTGCACGATTTCCTGGCCACCGGGAATGTCGAGGAAGCGGGCAACTTCCTCGTAGATGTTCCGTTTCCGAATCGTGCGCGGCAGCGTCATGATGTGTTTGCGCGCGTGATTGGTGATGAGAAAGCCTGCGGCCGCCTTGAGTTCCTTCGCCGATTCCGGGATGTAGCCCAACTCGAAGTGCGCGATTTTGCCGGTGAGCGACAGATTGCTCGTGCCGTCGAACAGGCAGCCGTAGTTGCCGTCGCGACACCACGGCAGGATGAGCGTGGCGATTTCCATGATCTGGTCGCGCTCCGCGCCCATCGGGTCGAGCATCATCAATTCCTGGAGCATCCGGTGCGTTGGGAACTCTTCCGGCGTGAAGTAGGCGAAGGCGAGATTGCGCACTTCCTTGCTCGTCTTCGGTTCTTTCATGAATTTCAAAGCCTCGGCCTCGGTGAACTGCGCGAGATACGCCTCTGCTTCGTCGGCGTGGGCGGCTCGCCAGTCACGGAAGTCGGCAAAGGTTTCGAGGCTAGTTGCGCCGGGCGGCATCCGTTCGCCGCGAAACTTCTGCAAAGCGAGTGCGTGCCGGGCAATGCCGAGCAACTGATCGTGCCGCTTCTTCTGCCAGTCCTGGAAAGAATCCTCGTAGAGCAGATTGATGTATTTGGCGATCTGCGCCTGACGGAGCATCTGTTTGTCCTCCTGCGCGGATGTGCCAATCATGCGGGCGACCAGCGCGGTGGCGGCGGACATGTGGTCGGGCGTGAGCGGGAGTCCCTTGGTGTCGAGATAGTTGATGGTCAGGTCGCCATCCGGGTGAATAATGATGGGGCGTGCGCCTTCTTCGACCGTCGCGGTGTAGATGCCGTAGCTCAACCCTTCCTCGATGATGACGGTGTAACCAAAGTAACCCTCGGTCTGCGTGAGCAGGTCACAGACGGTCACGGATTTGCCCGCGCCGGACATGCCGAGCAACACGGCGTGTTGCGGCGAGGCTGAATCTTTACCGCCGGAGAAGGTCTGGATGCCGACAAGGTTGTTGGCTGGGCCGTCATAGATCGCTTCGGCGGTCGCCAGATGGCCGGTGAATGTGCTTGTGACCGGGAGCATGTCCGCGAGGAAGCGGTGCTCGGAGTAGAGTTTCCGGTGTTCGTAGCGTCCCCAAGTCCAGCCTGGCCATGTTTGAAAGAACAGATTCTTCGAGGTGCTGGGCAGATTGCTCTCGAAGTATTGCGCCGCGTTCATCGAGTTGATGGCGTTTTTGATCGCGCCGGCCTTGGCGTTCAGGCCGTCGCGGGTCTTGTCCCAGACACGAATGGCGAACATCGCGTGGAACGGAATGGTTTGCCCCTGCATGAGCGCATGAATCTTTTTTTGCTTCTTTTCCATCACGGTGAGCAGGGAGATTTTCTTTTCGCTGGCGTAGTCACCGGCCACACGGTCGTGCTCCTTTTCCTCCTTGCTGATTTCCTGGGTGATGGGGAGCGGATCAATGTTCACCGTGATGGTGTAGTCGAGCAGGCGCAGATTGGTGAGGCGCTGGATGATGCCGGGATACGTCGTGCGCGGCCAACGGGTCAGGACGATGAGCGAGTGATAATGGCCGTCGAGGAAGAAGCCGAAATCGGACTGGCCGTTGCCTTCGCTGTGCCAGCAATTTTCCTGAATCGAAAGCTCGGGCGCGAAGCCGTCCGCCGGATCGTAGTCGAACCGGTCGTTGAGTGAGGGATTGAGAAATCGCTTGTAGTGCCGGAAGTGGTCGGCGTCGGTCATCGGCAACACGCGTGCTCCGCCGGAGCCGAAGATTTCGAGCAACAGCCGGTGAACGTGCTCGAACTCGGTCTGAAGCTGGTCGAGCAACGTGTTGTAATAGTCACGACGGGCAGCGGCGGTCTGGAACGTGGTCGGCACATGCTCCAACGCGCGCGAGATGTAGAAGATGACGCGCTGGCGGCGGAGTTTGCGTTCGGACATGGCCTGCCAGTAACGCGCGAAGCGTTCGTTGCGGGCGCGCTTGGTCCAGACGTTGGAAAACTTCTCTGTCTCCTGCTGGTAACGCAGCAACTCCCCCTTGTAGTCGGAATCGCAGAAGTATTGCACTTGTAGCCGCTGGTTTTCGTGGAGAGACGCCAGCAAGAGACAGAGTTGATCCTGGAAATCGTTCAGGTCGGCGATGGGGCTGTTCGTCAAATCGGGCGACTCGAAGATGAAGCCCTTCGACACATAGCCGCCGCGCCGGAGATGGTTGAACACGATGAGGTCGTGAGTTAAAAAGCCGTTGGGTGCGCGCTCGAACATAGGTCAGACACGAATGGGTTTGGTGGTGCTGGGGGCGGACTGCTCGCGGCGGCGCACCTTGGCCACGATGTGATTTACCTTTTCCAGATCGGCGACGAGTTGCGAGACGGAGCGCGCCTTGCCGATTTCGTTGGTCGCCACGTAAGCCTCGCGGACGTGGGACAAAGCGCGCTCCATGTGTTGGCGGGCGGTGGGGTCAAGGTCGTTGCGGTGAAGATTCTCACGCAAAGCCTGGTCGGCGGTATCGAGTTGTTCAAAGATGTGGCGGCTCATGGCTGATCCTTTGCGAGTGGATGAGTGAGACGCACGGTTTCTGGAGCGAAGCCGCCGCCGGTGAACACGCGCTCGAACATGTCGCGGTCGTAACCCGGTGGCTTGCCCTGCCGGAGGCCGAAGATGTAGGCGAGGCAAAGCCCGACGGGAATCAGTGCGACGCCGAGGGCCGTGAGCAGCGATGATTTCACGATGACGAGGGCGACGAAGAACACCGTGATGCCCGCGCCGATGCCGCCCACAAGCCACCAGAACAAACCACCTTCCAATCCCCACGTCCGGCCTTTGGAGTCGGAGGCGGCGTTGGTATCGGTGAGGCGGAGTTCAGCTTTCATGGTGGCTCGGGGCGGCGGGTGGCGGGTTGGTTGGCGAGATCAGAAGTTGCCGACGCCGACGCTGCTGTTCGCATCGAGGCCGAAGATTTTGTAGAACGCGAAGATGACCGCCGGAGCGGCGGCGATAATCGCGCCGCCGATGATGGACATCTTGCCCTGGTCCACGTCGCCGCGCCGGATGGCGAAGCCGCCGTAGATGACGCAGGCGATGCCGAGGACGAAGCCGAACATCATGATGACGGCGAGGCTGTTGCTGATGCCGGTCTTGAGGTCGGTTGAACTGAAGCCAGTGCCCTGCGCAAAGGCTGAGATGGTGTTCATCGCAAGGATGGCGGCGACCAACAATAGCGAAGGCAGCCGCGAACGGATTTTCTGACCGATGGGTTTGATGTGTTTGATGAGCTTCATACGAGTCTTGTTTTTGTTGTTGTTACTGGAGCAGCGACTACCGCGCTGATCACGGGACGCAGCATGAAGGAACGCGGCGGCGTTCGGGTGTAGGAGCGACACAAGGTGCGGGGATGTCCTTGGTAAAGGTAGGCGATGAACACAACACCAGACTCAAACAAGCTAACCAAACTCCAGGAACTAGACGTGTTGCTGCCGCGCGAAATCCGCGGTCAAGCCCACACGATTCCGCGCATCATCTCCGCCGTCCGCCGTGGCGAACTCGGTCTCACCAAACCTTCGCGCCCTCGCGGCAGCTTCCTCCTGCTCGGACCGACCGGCGTGGGCAAAACTGAAACGGTCGTCGTGGCGACCAATCACGTCTTCGGCGAAGGAAAATTGTTCCGCTTCGGCATGTCGGAAT